>JAZREB010000451.1:0-8615 GCA_045660585.1 Faecousia sp.
AGGGTCAGGTCTTCTACCTTGCCGGTATAACCACCGGTCTCCATCACAAACTTCAGAACGGCCTTGGATTCCAGATTCAGGGACTTCCCTCCCCAGGTGATCTGAGGATCTGCAATATCATCCAGAACAGCATTATTGCTACCGAAGGTCACAGCTTCCAGATCACTGCAATATGCCAACTGTTCTGCTGTCATTGCACTGTTGCAGAGGCTGTTTGTACGGTAACCCTTGAAGGTCTGAGCAGAAGCACCGTAAACCAGAAGATCTGCGCACAGGGTCTTCAGAGCTGCGACAGTTTCGACCTTGCCCATCTGTGTATAGGCATAGGTGGCAACGCTGTAGACATCGGGGTTGGAAACAAATTTCTCACTCCCCTTGGTCATATACAGAGTAGCTTCGATCTCGTCGCCGATCTGGATGGCGGTAATGCCGGTGAGGGTGAAGTAGTAGAAATTACCATTGAGAACAGGTTCTACACGGATGGTCTTGGTGCCGGTCTTTTCGTTGCCGGTGTATACAGGCAGGACACAATCCAGGTAGTAGCTGTCGTAGCCGGCTAACTGAGAGGTGGCTACAGCATAGTTGATGGAAATATCGCTTGCCAGATTCAGAGTATGACGGATCACAACAGCAGAGTCTACAGTGGGAGCCTTTACACCTGCATTACATGCAGTGCAGACACCGTTGCTGTCTTCGGTATGAGTGGTGGGAGACAGTGCCTTGTCGCAACGGTCGCAAACGCCGGTATGAGTGCCGTCGCCGTTATCGGTATAGATGTAGTTATGTCCCAGACGGGGGATAGCAGTCTGCTGTACCAGAACGGCACCGCAGGTGGAGCACTTCTCGCCATCGGTGAGACCGGAGGACAGGCAGGTTGCCTCTCTGCCGGGAACGATCTCGGAGGTATGGCCGGTGGGAGCGATCACGGTCTGTTCTGCCAGAACTTCGTTACAGACGGAGCAGTAGCTGCCGTCGGTCTTGCCGGGGGTAGTGCAGGTCGCGGCAGTGCCGGGGATCACCACTACGGTGTGACCGGTAGCGGGGATCTCGGTCTGGGTGCTGAATACTTCACCACAGACGGAGCAGGAGCTACCCTCGGTCTTGCCGGGGACAGTGCAGGTAGGATCGGCGGAAGGATCGGTAGTAACAGTGTGACCGGGAGCGATAATGACTTCGCCCGGGGTAACTACGGTCTGACAACGGAGGCAGTATTCCTCACCGGTGAAACCGTCGGTGGTACAGGTGCCTTCTACCTTGCCACGGACTTCGATATCGTGGCCCAGCTTCTTGATCTTTTCACAACCGCTGAAGATGTAGTCGCAGAGACTGCACTTTACACCTGCGGTGCTACCCTTTTCGGTACAGGTTGCGGGAACCTCTGCAACCTCTACGGGGTTGTGCTCCAACATGGGAACTTCCTGTTGGACGGAGTATACGGTGCCACAGCCCTCGCAATAGCTACCCTCGGTCAGACCGGTAGAGGTGCAGGTTGCGGGAACGGCAGGAGAAGTCACCAGACTATGGGCAGTGGGAACATAGGGGTTGCTGACACCTGCGCCCTGACGGCCGGAGTTGAAATCGGTGTTGCCGTAGTGGATGTAGTTCTCACTGGGGCTGTTAGCCAGCTCGGGAGAAGAGAAAATGATGAAGTTTGCTCTTCTGGTTGCAGTGGTGGTAGATGCGTTAAAGGTATTGCCATTGATATCGGTGACCCAAATCTTCTGACCTGCGGAAATGCTCTGGTTGGAAGCGGTCAGGTAATACTGAGAGTTGGAGATGCTCTTGAACATACCCTTGTAGCTAACGCCCAGGAA
Organism: Faecousia sp.; assembly: GCA_045660585.1. GTDB lineage: Bacteria > Bacillota > Clostridia > Oscillospirales > Oscillospiraceae > JAZOXB01. The sequence goes on from JAZREB010000451.1 coordinate 1,815, forward strand.
CACACCACCGGTAATGGTAACAGTGCCGTCAACGTCCAGTGCACTGTTGTCCTGCTGGGTGGAGGACAGAACCACAGACTCACCCCCACGGATGGTCAGAGCCTTGTTGGAGTCGATGCCGTCGCCGCCGGAGTTGCAGTAGATCTTACCTCCCAGGATCTGGAGGTCGAAGGGATAAGAGGAAGAAGATCCGCTACCGGGAGCGCCGGGTCTGCCACCGCTACCGGGCGCAGGAGGCTCGGAAGATCCCAGATCGCTGTTAGCGGCATTCATGGCATCGTCGGATGCCTCAACATTGATATTGCCACCGTAGATATAGATGCAAGCACCTTCGATGCCCTCGTAAGAGCTGAGAACATTGATAGTGGGGCCTTCGGTAGAGCAGGGTGCGCCAATGTATACATCGTAGTCGCTCTTGATCGCGTCGTCATCCGTAGACAGGGTGTACTTGCCACCTACCAACTGCAGATAAGTCTTGCCCTGGATACAGTTACCGCCACTGTCTTCTGCAGTGTTCTTCTTAACACTGATGGTAATGTCTCCGCTGTAGCAGTAGACCTTGTCGCCTTCCAGACCTTCGTAGCCGTTGGTCATGGTAATGGTGGGGCCGACCTTGCCGGCTTCGCCGATATACAGCTCTGCTTCGGACTGGATACCGTCACCGGTGTAGGACAGGTTCAGATTACCGCTGAGAACCTTCAGGAGCTGATCTGCCTTGATGGCATCGCCACCGTTGGCACCGCTACCTGCGGTAGAGGTGATGTTAATGGTAGCTTCCTGAATGACAAGCCATGCATCTCTGGGAGTTTCGGGAACAGTCTCAATGTCGGTTTCGCCGGACTTGATACCACGCTCGCCCTTGGCGTTGAGGTTCAGGGTGCCGGTGCCGCAGATGGTGACCTGAGAGCCGTCCTTACACTTAATGACAGCGTTCTCTGCATCGCCGTTGTCGGCATAAACAGTGTCATTGTTGTAGGCATTGTCCGTCAGAGTATTGACGGTACCGGGTGCGACCACCAAAGTGACCCCGGTGCTCTTGTTAATAGACAGGGGGCAAGTGGTGGAGTTGGTCAGGGTCAGACCGTTCAGAACCAGAGTAACACCGGTAACGCTCTTACTGACCTGGATGAAGCCCTCGGCGCAGGAACCGGAAACGATGTAGGTTCCTTCTGCCTGGATCTTCAGTTCGGTGCCGGAAGCCTTGTACTTACCGCCCTCGCCTTCCTGTACTACGGTAATACCGCTGTCAGAGAAGGAGAAGACATAGGCTCCCTCAGTGGGATAGCTCTCTGCCGCAAAAGACATCACGGGCAGAAGCGATAGGATCATAGCCAGTGCAAGTACCATGGCCATAACCTTGGAGAAAACGCGGGATTTCTTCATGTAATACACCTCTTTGCTTAAAATAGAGTTCGGGCATAGCATATCTATGCCGCTACATCCTAAAGCTACCACAAAGAGAATCAAAAGTAAATTCGCATTTTTGGTAAATTTAACCTGAAAATCACTGAAAAATAATAAGCAAAATCGCCATTTTCGGTGGTTTTTACCAGATATTCAGAATTTTTCAATTTATATTCAGTTTGCATTTCCCCAAAAATCATCCCATTTTCCCTGTATTTTTGCAGAATTTTTTCGATTTTTATCCCCTTTTCAGGAGTAAGCCTTCCCAAGATTCCCTTGGTGATTTTGCACAGAACAAAATATCTTCCGTAGAATTTTCCTTTCCAGATATATTTTCGAATTCCAGTTTATCAATTCATTCAATAGAAAAGCCCCGCTTATGAATCCATGAATCCACAGCGGAGCCTTTAAATATCACATTTATCTGTGTCCCGTGTCGGGATCAACCGCAAAGCGCCTGTTTCAGTTGGTTGTTAATATCGGCATTTCCATCCTTTACAACAACATACCAGATATAGCCGTTGCCCTCTTCCACGACAGCCGTCTGTAAAGGCTCGACATCCATAGTGGGATAGGCTATAGCATTTTGCAATTTCAGGTTAATCCTTCCCCGTAAATAGGCCATGAACAGTTCCGTATCTGCACCGTCCTTCATCTTAAAAATACCGAATTCAGTCGGCAGGGTAGGACGAGTTTCATCAATGTAAACAACGTAATTCTCTACACTGCCAAAGTCCGGCTGATCCAGAGCATCCCCATAATAGGAACGAATCAATTCATCGTCCAAATACTCTCCGGGAGTTTTAGAAAGAGGAGAATAGCGGGTTCCCGTTGTCAGATTATAGTCCTGCAGGATTTTGTCAGCCTCTGCCTCAATATCCGCTCCACCATTGGCTCTCCCTTGACAGCCCGTCAGGAGGAGAGCAAATACCAATAACACACATGCAAATCGTTTCATATAATACACCTCTGCTTTTTTATCGTGTCTTTATTTTAATGGGTAAAAGCAATTTCGTCAAGATAAATCTGAAAAATCCCGTTCTAATCACTTCTATTATTTACTTTTAAAACGATCTATGGTATAGTACAGAAAGGATAAGGAGGTGGAACTTTGGTATTCTCATCCCTAATTTTTATTTTTCTGTACTTAACAGTAACCCTATGTATTTATTATATTTCCCCGCAGAAATGGCGGAATTTCATTCTCTTAGCTCTGTCCCTGGTTTTCTACGGCTGGGGCGAGCCCAAGTTCATTCTGCTGATGGTGTTATCCATATGTTCTGCCTACGGTTTCAGCTTTGCCATTGCCAAGAACCGAGTCAAAAATCCCGGGAAAGCAAAGCTTTGGCTGACCCTCTCTCTCATTGTCAGCCTGTCCGCGCTCCTCTTCTTTAAATATTACAATTTCTTCGCCTCTCAGGTAGGGTTGTCCCTTATCAAAAAGCTGACCCTTCCCGTGGGAATTTCTTTCTACACCTTCCAGATCATGTCCTACTCCATCGATCTATACCGTGGAGACGTAGCTCTGGAACGAAATCTCATTTCTTTCGGCGCCTACGTCACCTTGTTCCCCCAACTGATCGCGGGTCCCATCGTTCGGTATCAGGACATCTCCGACCGTCTGCACAATAGAAAAGAAAATATCGCTGATTTTTCTGACGGAGTACAACGGTTTGTCCTCGGTTTATCCAAAAAGCTGATTCTGGGAGATGCCGCGGCGGCAGTTGCTAAGATGTTCGAAACTTCCGGAGAGTTCTCCCCTACAGTTTTGGGAACATGGCTGATTATGATTTTCTACAGTCTGCACATTTATTTCGACTTCTCCGGCTATTCCGACATGGCCATCGGTTTGGGGAAAATGTTCGGCTTCCATTTTCCCGAAAACTTCGACTATCCCTATGTCGCAAACAGCATAACAGATTTCTGGAGAAGATGGCACATCTCCCTTTCAACCTGGTTCAAAGAATACGTTTATATCCCCCTCGGTGGCAATCGAAACGGAAAATATCGCACCCTTTTTAACATGGCCGTGGTATGGTTCTTAACCGGTTTCTGGCATGGGGCAGATTGGAACTATTTGCTGTGGGGTGTCTATTTCTGGATCTTCCTTCTGGCAGAAAAGCTTTTCTTACTAAATGTACTGAAAAAGCGCACCATCTTACCCCACATCTACGCACTGCTGGTAATTGGATTCGGATGGATGATCTTTTTCCACAATGATTTGGGGCAAATCGCCCTTCTTGGCAAGTATCTGATCGGCATCGGTGCTCCCTTCTCTTCCTCTGCCATGTGGTATGACCTGTTGAGATTACTACCCTTCCTTGGGGTCTGCATTTTCGCTTGTACCCCTTTCCCCAAAAGACTCTTTTCCAACCTGTGCAAAAAAGCACCCTTCTTGCAGATCCTGCGTCCCTTGGGAACCGGTCTGCTACTGATCTTATCTGTTGCCTATATGGTTGACAGTTCTTTCTCTCCCTTCCTGTATTATATTTTCTAAAAAGGGGTGATATCGTTGAAAACCTTCTGCCAATGGTTCACGATCCTTGTGTTCTGTGGCGTTTTACTCCTCTGCTCGGCATTGTTCTTCGCCATACCGGATCGGGAGTTCTCTCCCCAGGAGAACCGCAGCCTCGCCCAAATGCCGGAGTTTACCGGAGAAGCTCTGTTTTCCGGTTCCTTCGCTTCGGACATGAATCTGTATTACGCGGACCAGTTCCCTTTCCGCAACCAGCTGATCCGACTGAAAAGCGGGTCGGAGCTTTTACTTCACAAAGGCGAACACAACGGCGTGCTTTACAGCAACGGGCAGCTGGCTGTTCGAAATTTTAACGCCTACCGCTCCAGAGTACAGATCGCCGAAGATACCGATTATTTCTATACCGAAAGCATAGACGCACAGTTAAAAGCTGTAGCATCCTTTGCCCGAAATTCCTCTATCCCCGTCTATACCCTACTCCCTCCCAGAACCATAGACATTGTGGATTCCGCATTTTCCTATGATCGCCCCCAAGAGGACGACCTTTTCACCCGTGCAGAGTCCATTCTCGGTTCGGATCAGGGATATATCAATGTACTCCCCCTCCTCCGGGAAAAGCACCAAGCCGGAGAGTATGTCTACTACAAAACCGACCACCATTGGACCACCTTAGGCGCCTACTATGCCTATACAGAGTTCATGGAAGCCATAGGGCAAGAGGAATCCATCCTCCCCCGTTCTGCTTTCTCTGTAGAAGAGATCCCGGACTTTACCGGCACCACCGGTGCAAAAGGCAGTTTCCCCATTTATGAAAAGGATGTTTTGCAAATTTGGCATCATACCTCGGAAACAAACTACACCGTTATTGCAGATGATGAAGCCCTCTCCGGACTTTATGAGCGGAAGCACTTGGCAGCGGACGGAGATACCTATTCCGTTTTCCTGGACGGCACTCACAATATTACAACCATCACAAAACCCGGAGAAAATCGGCAAACGCTCCTCATTGCGAAAGATTCCTTTGCCAATTCTCTGATTCCCTTCCTTGTAGCGCACTATGACATTGTAGCGGTAAACCTACGAACCAACACCAATCTAAGTACTCTTGCAGAACTTTATGCCCCGGACGGAATTTTGTTGGTTTATAACATGGAGAACCTGGTCACCTCCGGTGATCTGGGCAACATCAGATAAGGTTTCCTATTATGAAACATGAAAGGACAAGCCCTATGAATCGATCCATCGTATCTTTTATTTTGATCCTTGCCATGGTCGTCTCTCTTTTTGTAGGCTGTGGCAAAACAGAATCGACTACTGAAACCTCCTTAGAAGTTCCCTCTGCTTCGGAATCCACCGCTTCTCCTACAGAGCCTACAGAAGCCCAAGAAACCGAGACTTCTACCACAGAAGTCACAGTTGAGCCTTCTACAGAAGAAACCGCTCCGCCTACTACCCTTCCGGACATCCCCTTGGAAGATCCCATTGATGTATACTATTGCCGTTATACGGAATATCCCTATTTTGCCATGGTGGGAACCTGTAATCAGGGTGCCACAGTCATTGCTACCATTGGTGACCAAACCTTCTCTTCCGAATCCTACGAAGGCTGGTTCTCTCTCCGTCTCCCCTCGGAAAACGGCAGCGCAAAAATGACCCTTACCCAAACCACCAATGGGGTTCTCTTCGATGAGCCCATAGAATATACCGCATGGCCCCAGAACCCCGGAGAAGGCCGCTGGTCCATGGTCACAGGCAAGAATTTCCAATTCTTCCTGGAGAAAATGCTCCCGGACTTCCAGCATACCAATCTGGACGACCAGGCTATTTATGACAAGTTCCAACAGCGATTGGAAGAGCGGTTAGACACGATCCACAGCTACAATCCCGATGCAGAGATCATCTATTTGATTGTCCCCTCTTCCATGACAACCTATCCCGAGCTGGTGCCGGACGACTATGCTCAAGGCTCCGGTATGAGTCGTTTGGACAAAGTGATCGAAACCATCCGCGCCGCCGGGGCAACCGCCATTGATCTGCAAAAGGTATTCAGCACCCACAAATATGATGACATGCCCCTGTATTACAAGTTGGATAGCCACTGGTCGGATTACGGTGCATATGTAGCATATACAGCCCTTTTCGACCACATTTCCGAAAAATATCCCCAGGCATCTCCCCGAGCCGTAGAGGAATTTGATTGGAACCCCAACTACTATCAAAGCGGAGATCTAACCTACTATCTGGGTATGCCCCAATCGGAGATCATGGAGTATGCCTACTATCGCACCTTTAACTTTGATGCTCCCTACAGCATTACCTCCGTCCCCCGATATCGGTACGAAACCATGCTCTTCTACAGCGACAATGTCACATGGGAAAATACCATTCGAACAGATCGCGAGGAGCTTCCCTCCTGTTTGGTGATCCGTGATTCCTATTCCACCCAGATGTATGATCTGATCCCGGAGAGAATGAACACCACCCACTATCAAGGCATGTGGAACTATTCCTGGAACAACGGAACCATTCAGAATGAACAGCCCGATTACATCATTTATCTTGTAGCAGAGTGGAATATTGATTCTATCCTGAAATAAAAAATCAGCCTGTTTCGCGGGATCGTGAAACAGGCTGATGTATTTGTAGGGATCTTACTTGGTGCCGAAGATGCGGTCGCCGGCGTCGCCCAGACCGGGAACGATGTACTTGTGGTCGTTGAGTCTTTCGTCCACAGCGGTGACGACGATATCTACGTCGGGGTGAGCCTCGGTAACGGCCTTGATGCCCTCGGGGCAGGAACCAGAAACGATGTAGGTTCCTTCTGCCTGGATCTTCAGTTCGGTGCCGGAAGCCTTGTACTTACCGCCCTCGCCTTCCTGTACTACGGTAATACCGCTGTCAGAGAAGGAGAAGACATAGGC
>JAZREB010000452.1:0-2236 GCA_045660585.1 Faecousia sp.
AACGAAAACGACGGAAATACCCAAGTGTTCTACTTCCGCAACGCAACAGCTACCTTCTCTTCCTTCACCGCCGCGCCGGAAACCGTAACCTTCTGATAAAAATGCCCCCGGAATCGATGGATGAAGTGCCCCCTGTCAAGTAGACAGTGCAAAAACAAAAATATTTGGTTGAATGTTCCCACCCTGCTGCGCAGCAGGGTGGGAATTTCTTATGCCGCATAGGCATAATGAAATTCCATCGGTGTCATACAGCGAAGCCGTTTTTGGAATCGACCTGTGTTGTAGAAATGGATATAGTTTTCAATTGCTAAAATCAATGCTTCTTTATCTGTAAATCGATGCAGATAGTACATCTCAGATTTCAGCATCCCCCAGAAGCTCTCCATCGGACCGTTGTCAATACAGCGCCCTACTCTGGACATACTCTGCCGCATTTTTGCTGCTTGCAGCTTGCTATGGAAAGTTTTGCTGGTGTATTGAAATCCTCTGTCACTATGGAACAGCGGATGGGCATCTGGATTGCGAGCAACTGCTTCTTCGAAGTTATCAAACACAAGTTGGTTATTGTTACTGTCACCAATCTTATAGGCCACAATCCGCTTATCGTACAAATCCAGAATGGCACTAAGATACAGCTTGCGGATTTCCGGGCCAACATAGTATTTGAACTCCGTTACATCCGTCAGCCATTTTTCGTTGGGAGCAGCCGCATAAAATTCGCGGTTTAGAATGTTGTCTGCTTCCATTTCCGGCGTAGATGGAATATAAGTTTTCTTCTTAATTCTACACACAGATTTTAACCCAAAAATCTGCATGAGACGACGGATCCGTTTCTTGTTGTAAGAGACATTATGTACTCTGTTAATGGTAATCGTCATCTGTCGGTATCCCAGAATACCATTCTGTTCTTCGTACAATTCCTTGATCCAAGAGATTATTTCCTCATTTTCAAGCTGTTTTGTGCTGGGTTCCCGTTTCGACCACTTGTAATAAGAAGAACGGTTGATACCAACTATTGCACACAGCTTTTTCACCGGGTATTTTTGAGTTTCATGCAAATAACGAATTGCAATATAAGAATCTTCCTGCCTTACTCCACTGACCAACCGCCTCCTCTCAGCTCCCTCAGTTTTTTTAGCAGGGCAATCTCCATTTCCTTGTCCTTCAACTTCGCCTGAAGTATTTTGTTCTCTTGGCGCAGCCGTTCTGTTTCAGTTAGTTCGTCCTCAGCCTTAGCCTTGCCACGGCGGTCTACGAGACCGTCCACACCGGCTGTCTCGTACTTTCTTACCCAGGAATAAATCTGTTGGTAGGATACTTTGTAGGTTTCTACAGTCAACGCGTAGTCCGTGCCGTGCTCAATGCAAAAGGCTACGATCTGTGCACGCTCTTCCTGTGTTGTCTTTCTGCCCTTGGTCATATAGATCTCTCCTTTGGCTCCCGAAGGTCGCCTCATTTCTTTATGACCATTATAGCATGAAATCCAATACCGCAACTGTCTTTTATCCTTTATCCCATATTTCTTGCAGATAATTCGCAGACTTCCATGGCCAGAGAGATAATCCTGTACCGCTTGTTGCTTTAGCTCTGGACTATATTTCTTTAACTTTCTTGCCATAAAAACAATCCCCTTAGTGTAGTTTCGAAATTTTTCTTATTTGGAGTGTCTACTCTAAGGGGACTATATCATTGGACAGGGGTTTTACTTTTTAGTGGATCAACTTGAGAGGTTCGATGTACTGTACACGGCGGCGGTCTTTTTCTTCGTTGTACTGTGCGTCATTACCTTCGTGAACCTCGCGGAGGTAATCGTAATGGTTTTCCAGAATGCTTTCGTTGTTTCTGGCCAGCATCATAACTGCAATAGAAGAGCACTGGTCAGCGGCACGTTCCAGATAGGTCAGAGTTTCCATAAACACAAGGCCAGTGGATACGGAGCAAGTACCGTTCTTAAGGCGCTGGGTGTGACGGTCACGAAGCATCATGACCATATCGTCGATGGTTTCTTCCAGAGGCTCGATAGCCTTGGCGGCATTGTTGTCATCGGAAGTAAACGCTGCGATGGTGATATCCAGGATCTCATTAACAGCATTGCAAAGCAGACGGAGTTCCTGCTTAGCCATGTCGGAAAGGGAAACCTTTTCTTACAGAAGCCGCTGGGACAACTCAACCAGGTTGGTTGCATAGTCGCCGACACGCTCAAAATTGGGAACTGTCTGCATCAGCATGTCCAGCT
>JAZREB010000453.1:0-17953 GCA_045660585.1 Faecousia sp.
ACCTATAAATTATTCAAACAGAGAACATAGTGTGTTGTAAAGTTCTTCGTCAATTTCTCGGATGAAGCGACCGTCAACCGGGCGGTCGTCGATGAGATAGTATCCGTCGTATTGGGGTAGAACGAGGCAGTGAATCATATCTTCGTGAAGAACTAAATCGTTATGAGTTTTGTACTCTATTATAATGTCAAAACCGTCTTTGAAATCATATCCACCTGAGCCATCGTGCTTACGGTACATATCGTGTTCCCAATCCAAATAGGGGGAACCGTCAATAGAAGCTAAGATATCCAATGCGATTTCTTTGTCCTCGATTACCACAGCCCCTTCATTATGATTGTTAATGAGTTTCACAACAGTGATCCGTTCCGGCATCCAAATAGAATCATCGTTGGGATCCAATTTGTCGTACTGTGGGACAATATAGAAAAGGGTGGGGTTATAGTCTACAGTGGTGATGTTGCAAGAAAGCTTCTTCCCATCCAAAAGAATTTTGAGGTTAGGGAGTTCATCGGCAGAGGAGACAATGTTGTACAGAGAACCGCTGTGTCCCACACGCTGAAGTTCCAAAGTTAGGGTTGTCCCAAAGATACTTCCGGACTGCTTCATACCGCTGTCCATCAGCATTCCTGCTTTGGGTACATACACCAGGAAGAAATACTCGTTGCCGGAATCCGAGGAATAATCGTACCGCAGAGCATGAGCTTGAACAGTTTCCGAATCAATGCTGTTGAGCCATTCTTGAACTTTGGAGGTGATAACAGCTTCTGAGGCATAGCCCTCTCTGTTCATTTCTTCAAAATACTGATCTACGGAAACTTCTCCGATACTGGAAGATCCGCTTGCGAAAGATGCAGAAAGAGAAAGTACAAGGATAGAGATCAAGAGAATGGGAATGATCAGCACCATAACAAGGATTTTGCCAATGGAGTTGTCTTTCGCTTTTGTAGGTGCTTGTACATCTGACAGAGGATCTACCGGATGATCGCTCAGAGGCTGAGTGCATTTGGGACAAACTTTCCAATCCAACTCTACAGCCATTGCACAATTCGGACAAGAGGGGCGAAGCTTTGCGTCACATTTAGGACAAACGATATACTGATCTGTGACGGGAGTGTTGCAGATTGGACAGCGGAGATCGGAGTAATTCACTCTTACCAAAAGATAGACAATAAGGCCGATCAATGCGGGGCCTATTGCTGCGACGAAAGCCCAGAGAAGGACGTTCATTCCTCGCCGTTTTGCATCCCGGTAGACATATGCTCCAACAATAAATGGGATGATTAAGACGACGATCAGCAAAAGAAATATGGGAACAGCACCAAAAAGACTCATTGCACAAGACCTCCTTTCCGATGATAGGCTACGGCGACAATGACACAGCCCATGGTAGAAATAACAATGTAACTGAAGCAGAACAGAGAAACCTTGGGATACCAATCAATTGCAGAATATCCCAGTAAGCCAACGACTATTTGCAGAAGAATACCTGCAAGCAAAAGCAAGCCGGTTTGTAGGCGAAGGCGGCGCCGTTCAATTTCCTTGCGGATCATATTTTCATTTAGGATGGGGGGATCATGCTGTTCAAAATTGTAGATCCGGTTCATTGTTAAGCACCTCCTTCAAAGATTTTCGAGCTTTGCTTAGTCTGGATTTTACTGTACCTTCCGGTATTCCTAAAACCTGTGCAGTAGCAGAAATATCCATGTCTTGAAAATAATACAGAATAACTGACAAGCGAAGTTTTTCGGGTAAGCTGTCCACTGCGGAATACAGGTCACTGTAATCGGGATTGCTTGGAGCGGGGACTGACTGTAGGAAAGCGTCCTTTTCCTCATTGGTTCGGAAATTCAGCAGCGGGCTTCGAGCGATCCGTCGTAGGGTGTTACGGTATGTATTGACGCAGATCTTCGTCAGCCACGGCTCAAAGGATCGGCTCGGATCGTATTGTGAGATACTCTTGACAGCACGGAGCCAGGTTTCTTGATACAGATCCTCCGCCTCATAAGGATCGGCACAGAGAGTCAGACATAGCCCATACAGCCGCTTCCCGTATTGTCTGATATATTGGTCGATCATCCTCTCTGCACCTCCCTTCACTTATATATACAATTGGAAACCCTCTTTGGTTCACAGATTTGCAGATAAATCGTCTATTTTTTGATTATTATATCACACGAATGCAATCTTTTCAGCACATTGCAAAAACAGAAGCTGTCAACCGCAATCAGATGACAGCTCCTGCTATGTTATTTGAACTTAGGGAATGCTGATATAGTTTATGGGATTCACAGACGAACCGTTATAGTAGAGGGTAAAATGGAGATGGGGGGCCGTTAGACCAGCCTGTAGAGCCTACATAACCAATGAGCTCGCCCTGTTCAACATAATCGCCCTCGCTGACGGTGAAACGGGTCATATGTCCGTAGAGGGAAGAATACCCGTCTAAAATGATTGATAACCACATAGTTCCCGTAGACATAGTTTTCTTCTGCAGTGGTAACGGTGCCACTCTTGGTAGCATAGATTTCCGTGCCGGTTCCTGCTGCAAGGGCTACACCGTTGTGGAATGCATAGTTGCCTGTAATGGGATGGATGCGATATCCGTACGCACTGGTCAGCATGGTGCAGTATGCCATGGGGAATGCAAAGCCCTGACCGGAGGAGGGTGGGGGATCGGTGTGAGAAGGATCGCTGTTAGCGGAGCTGTTTTGCTGATTGTTGGTTTGATTTTGGGATGCTAACCATTCTTGATACAGGATCTCGGTTCGTTCAGCCTCCAATGCTGCGATTTGTTCGCTGAGAGAGGCTTCCGCCTCTATGATCTTCTCACATTCTTCTATGAGGGTTTCTTTGTCGGCATGGAGTTCAATCAACAGAGCATCGGATTGGGCTCGCTTCTCGGCTAAAACGGCCTCTGCCTCTGTCAGCTCAGACTTCTTTAACTCGATGCTCACTTTTTCCGCAGCCAGAGCCTCCTTTGCCGCCATTACTACCAACGCCATATCACGAATTTCGTCCATCATGCGCTGATCTGCACGGGCGATCTCCTCGATCATAACCCGACAGTTCAGCATATCCGCAAAGCTTTTGGCTTGGATCATAACTTCAAAGTAAGAGATATTGCCTCGTCCCTGCATGGCTCGCATACGCTTCCGATAAGCTGTTAACAGATTGGTTTGTTCCGGTTTTAGCTTGTCCAGCTCGGCTTGCTTTTCAGCGATCAGCAGGTTGTAGCTGTGGATTTGCTCATTTATATTTTCGACTTCACGACGGGCCAACTCAATTTCTCGGTCTACCTGTGCTTTCCGTTCCACGATGGTCAGCGTCTGATTCCGATTTGCTTCGAGCTCTTGCTCCAGAGCCTCACGCTCTGCTTCGATTTCTTCGGATCTGCGTTCAAGCTCCTCGATCTCCTGTTGTAGCTCATCAGCAGTTTTGGCTCCGTGGACGGTAAGGAAAGCAAAACCTGATAGAATAGAAAGGACCAAAACACTTGCGATCATAGATCGGATCCTTCGTTTATACTGTTGCATATAAACCTCCTTCTTTTGCCCCGGCAATTATGGTGTAAAACAAGAATACATGAGAGGTGTATATGAATTGTATAAAAGTTCCATCATTTATGAATGATCTGTCCGATTTTCTAAGGGAAAATGGCGGTGTGGAAAAATTTTATTCGAAACCTTGTCCAGTTTTTGGTGTTTTTATAGTCTATATAGATAGAGGCACTTATGAAAGCTTAGTCAAAGACTTGTAAAAACCTGTAGCTCTATAATGAGGAGGAAACGCATATGAAAATAGGAAAATTGAGATTTTTACTTTTGCTCCCGAGCTTGCTGATTTTGCTTTTGGTAGCCTGTCGTTCCGGGGTAAAGTCGGAACTTCAAGGAACTTCCACCCAAGCTCCTTCAACAGATGCCTCGTCGTCCCTTTCGCCGGAATTTCCTGCTATTCCGAAAGATTATTATTATTTATCCGGCGAGCAGGTATATTACAGCTATTCCGCCGCGGAACGAGGAAGGGTCTATTTCACATTCATCTCTGCATCTCCTCTAACGGAGGAGGAGATTGCCATTGAAATTGCCGGGAAGAGGATTCCGGAAGGGGATTATCTTTTTATGCAATATGGAATTGAAGAGCAATTTGAATTATCTCTTCCTATGTATCAAACCTTCCGAGGGAAGGATTGGAAAAAAGAATGTCAGTTCCAGCTTGCTTATAAGGGCGCAGAAAAGGATTATGGGAAAAGAGACCTCTATCAAGACACTGTGGATGCTTTGGAAGTATCGCAGAAGGAGTTCTTAGATGATTACGAGGCCTTGAAAAAGCAAAACAAGCTTCCTGTTTTGTATCGCTATGTCCTCCGGATCACTTTACCTGAGTATGGCTTCGGTATGGAGTCCTCCATGAAAGAAATTACGATCCGTGCTATGGGTACAGAAAAAACCTTCCCGGTAGGTGAAATCAGATATACAGAAGAAGAGGATCGTTCCGCCTTTCCTTTGGACACGCTTGTGCCCAGTAGATTTAGTGGGGGATGGATCATAGCGTCATCGGTCAATCCTGATCAGCCTGCTGTTGTCGATGACCGGGGGAATATCCTTCTGCATAATTTGGGATCTTCTCACCTTAGAGCTCTGGAAGACCTTACCATTACATCAATAGAGCTCTGGGCGGACACCCGTCAGATGTCGGAAATTCACCCCATCATTTCCTTACCGAGTGAAGGGGGTACGACCTATGACGAGAATGGGAAGGAGATCCATAACATCATAGCGGACTACATTTGGGATGGGGCTTCTGCTATTTTTTTGGAAGAGGGGCAGGAACTGTCTGTGGATGCTGTGCTCTACGATCCCAGACTTGCGAATGCGGCATGGGGATTTACCGAATTCAAAATTGCGACTTATTATGAAAACGCTGCCGGAGAGAAAGGTCTTGTTTTGCAAGATTTCCCGATTCTCATTCAAACCGAAAAAGCCGATCCCTTTGAGATCTATCTCCGAAATGAGTTAGGAATCAATGCCATGAGCTATTATACGGACTACTACAATGTGCTAAACACCGAAGGATATGGTGGAGAAACTGTTATCATCCCTATGCCGTCAGAGTAGGTGTACGAAATGTATCCGTAGCGGGGACATATATAATGGGGAGGAAATACATAAATAACAAGATATCAACAACATTTAATAACATACATTTTTCTTTGTGTTTTGATTTCAGATTCTTAACATAAAGAACAAGGAGACTTCTATGAAAAAAAGTATGATTTTCTTACTCTGCGTCTCATTTATATTCTGTTTTCTTTTTTCCGGTTGCAGAGATATTCCTGAAGTAATTTCAGATAATGATCCTATTTTGGAGATAACTCCGGATTTCTTTTATCTGGCAAGCGAGCAGGTTTTTTATGAATGCAATTATGATGGATATGGACTATTCTATGTTCCGCTGATTTCCGGCTCCCCCCTCACTCAAAATGATCTGGAGGTCGAGCTTGCCGGAACATTATTGACTAAAGAACAATGTATATTGGGTGGCATTCCAGGACATGAAGAACGAGTGGAGTTGCCCTTTTATGTATATCAAACCTTTCGAGGAAAAGATTGGAAGGCTGAAGCTGCTTTACAGATAGAATACCGGGAGCAGGAAGGAAAAAAATTGTTTGGCAACGAAGAATTTACTCAAATCATGAATGCTACTATAGCTTCACAAAATGAATTTCTTTCCGATTATGAGGCACTGCAGTCTGCCGGGAAACTCCCCGTTTTGTACCGGTATCTGCTTACCTTTATAGATATCGGCAGACTTTCTGAGGAAGTCATCAATGAGATCACCCTTCGCATCCGGGGTGTTGAACGGACCTTTCCCGTAGGCGGCATTTATTACAAAGAAGAAAACTCCTTGCCGCCCTCAGGTCCCGGTACATTAATTAACAGCCGTGGCATTGCAGGTTGGCATGGTGCTTCGGCAGACAGCGACGGGAATATTACCGAAAGCAATGGAATAATGTCCGGTCGCTGTCGTGCCACAGAAGATATTACCATTACTGCAATTGACCTATGGCAGGACGATCGTACCCTCTCAGACATTCAGGTAATCATTATGAACGCTCCTTCTGAGGGAGAAAGCACCTATGACGAGCTCGGCGATGAAATTGTTGACATTGTAGCTGACTTTGTCTATGACGGTCACACAGCTATCGCCCTTTCAAAAGGACAGGAGGTTGCAATTAATTTCACATTACATGACCCAAGATTAAAGAACGCGATCTGCGGCTATACAGAATATGAGGTGGCTCTGCACTACGAAAACAGTGCCGGAGAGAAAGGCGTGCGTACTCTGTGGTATCCCAGCCGCATTGAAAGCATTAGCGGCGATCCCTTTGAGATCTATCTGCAATACGTGTTAGATATGGATATGATATCATATTACACAGATTACCATGACATTCTTGAACCACTCGGGGGCGTTGCCATCATTGATCCCATAGAAGAGGAATAGCATTATGAAAAAGATACTGCAATTTTTGGTAATCCTTTTATTCCTTGGATTGCTCCTTGCCCCTATTGGAGGCATCTACTATCTTACTGGGCTGGAAATGGAGCAGTACAACGATATTTATGTGCCTGCCGTGGTGCAGAAGGCCTACGGGCAACCCATGCCGGTGGAGCGGAGGGATATGGAGGAATTCATCACCCTATCGGGCACCT
The DNA here is from genome assembly GCA_045660585.1 of Faecousia sp. Classification (GTDB taxonomy): domain Bacteria; phylum Bacillota; class Clostridia; order Oscillospirales; family Oscillospiraceae; genus JAZOXB01. The sequence goes on from JAZREB010000453.1 coordinate 6,717, forward strand.
TTGTCAGTACAGAGACCTTTTTTATGGAGCTTCCGGAGCTAAAAAACACCTATTCTGCCAGACTCTTGATGGAGGCGGGGGACTACATAGAGGAAGGAATGCTCCTGGGCTATACGGAGAACGGCAAGCAGGAGATTTTCTCCACAGCCACGGGTGTTATTCGTGAGATCCACTTGGGAAGCACCAGCTATATCCGTATGGACAGCAACGAGGCCCTGGCCCTCCGGTGCTCCGTAAAGGATGAGCTTTTGGAAATTCTGGAGCGGAGTAATTTGAACCTCTCGGACAAGGACGGGCGGCCTGTAGAGCTATTGGAAATTGAAAAGACTATAAACCCTTTCGGAGAACGCTTCGTATACCTGCGATTTCCTTCCGGGGTCTACGGTGGGGAGGCGAAGGATCTCCTTCTATATACCGGTAAGGTTTACACCAAGGCACTGGTCGTGCCCAATAAGTGCTTGTTCCGCCTGCCGGGAGATGAAAAAACCTGGTATGTCAGAACCGTAGACGAGGAGGGGAATGCATTGGAGAATGTACAGGTTTCCATAGGCTTCTCCGACGGGGAAATTACCTGTATTACGGGATTGAAGGAAGGAGAACTCTTAGACAGTGGCTATGCGGCCATTCATGGGGAGGACTGAGCCATGGAGACCTTAGACCTGAGGCTGAGCCATGTGCAGAAGCACTATGACCGCCCCGTCCTCACAGATATCAATTTGACCCTGAATAACAGTAGCTACATTGCAATCCTGGGCCGTTCCGGCTGCGGAAAATCCACACTGATGAATATTCTGGGTCTGGTAGAGGAGCGGAGCGGTGGCGGCTTTACCTTCAACGGGAAAGAGATCCGAAAGGGGAGGGACTATGCTTCCTTCCGTAGGAAGCATATCGGCTTCATCTTTCAGTCCTATCATTTGATCCCCACGCTGACCTGCTTAGAGAACATTCGCATGCCTCTGCTTTATCACGGCAGGGGAATCGAAGATCGCAGTGAGGAATGGATCTGTCGGTTAGAAATTGAAAAGCTCCTGCACCAACGGGTCAACACCCTGTCCGGCGGAGAAAAACAGAGGGTTGCAATTGCGAGAGCTCTGATTCTGGATCCATGTCTGATCCTTGCAGACGAGCCCACAGGGAATTTGGATGAAAAAAGCAGTGAGATCGTCTTTCGGATCTTGAATGAAGAGCGTGAGCGGGGCCGCGGGATCCTAATGATCACCCATTCCCCCAAAGCCGCTGCACAGGCAAAGCAGATTCTCTATTTAAGAGAGGGGGCATTACATGAAACTCCCTAAGCTCCCTCGAATTCTGCCCCACCTCCGTCACGCTCTGCAAATGGTAGGAAGGAACCGAAGAGCCTACGGAAAACTCAGTGTGACCGTAGTCCTGTCCTTTACCCTCCTCCTTGCCTATATGGCATGGACGGATGCCGGTCTGTATAATCGCTACGCCAAGGTCTTTTCCCTTCCCCGTCAGGTAGTGCAATGCTATACCTACGACAAGGGGATCTCGGAGCTCTTTGCAAGGCAGGTAGACCAGGTTCTTCCCGAGTCAGAGCATTATACCTATTTCTCCGCCACTACGGAGCTGACCGCCTACACAATGGATCTCAATGTCCAATGCTTTTTCATCCCTCAAGGGATCGAGACCGTTTATGCCGCAGACAATTCCCCTGCTATAGATGCCGAGGGAGATTGGATGACCCCCTGTGTGGAGCCAGTCAAGCTCTTGGGCGAAAAGCAGGATTTCTATTTGCAGGGCAATGAAACCATCATTAATGAGAGCTTTTACAGGAGCCTCCTTGCAGGAGGAGCGAAGGAGCCTTTCACCATTCCACTTACCTTCTATTGGGGGGACGGAAGCCACAGCCTGTGGGAGCTGGAGGTAGTAGGAGTTTGCCAAGATCAGTACGATAATCTGTTTATCAAGTCCGGAGCAGATTCCGGGGACTTCGGCTATGTGACCCTGTATCTCCCCCAGGGACTCCTTGCTCAAGGGCCCGGAGAATTGCCGCCTGCAACCAGGCACCTGACCTTTGTCAACAGTGAGAGCCCGGAGCAGGTTTTGGCCCTTGGCAGATCCCTGGGCATGGTATCCCAGGGGATCGTAGAAAGTCAGGACCAGGCAAGGCTTGACATTCGGGAATCCCTGGAATCAAAGGCAGTCATTGCTACAGTGATCCTACTCCTCCTTGCCATTAACCTATATAGTAGCTTTTCCAATGTGCTGGAAACCCGAAACTACGAAATCGGTATCAAACGGGCAGTGGGTGCTTCCAAATGGTCTGTGATCCGACAGTTCCTATATGAAGGACTTTTTGTTCTTGGCTTTGATTCCATCCTATCGGCAGCTTTGGTAGCAGATGGTCTGATCTTGTACAAGCTGTTCCGGAAGGTTCGTTCAGGCAATCTGTGGGTAGCCTATGTATCCCCCTATTCCATGGGGATCTATGTCTTGTGCTCCCTTGGCCTGACCGTAACCTTCAGCCTGATCTTTGCCCACCGATCTACGCAGGTCGAGGTAGTAAAGCACCTAAAATCGGAGTAATAGATAGGTCCCTAATGGCATACATACAAAAGCATAACACCCAAGATCTCCCGATAATGCACAGCTTCGGGATATCTTGGGTGTTTGCGCTATGAGGCTTTATTTGTGGACTTTTCTGACTTGTATCCAGTAGTGATCCTGATTGAGATCAAGAGGAACATTGGTAATGCCGTTTTCAAGATCAAAGCCGAAGTTTTGTGCTATGATCTCGATTTCCTCGAACCTGCAGATAGAAGCGGTTTGCTCAGTGAAGGTAAGATTGGAACCTAATTTGGTAGCCATGTCAAAGCCATCCTTTCCCTTGTCATTTCCCACATAGTCAATGCTGGCATCCTTCGGCATGACCACTTCTACAGAGATGCTTTCCTCTGCGGGAATTGTAACATCAAAAGAGAAGTAGATCACACGACTATTGGTATATACAGCGGAGAAGATATCTTCCAGCATTCCGGTATCATAGCGTTCCACGGGTGTTGTGCCGATTTGACCATAGCTTTCCAGCAATTCAGCGGCTAAGCCCAAGTACAGTTCCTCTGACGGGATCTCTTGGGGAGGAGTAACACCATAACGGTCAGCGTCCAACTGGCTTATGACTTCCTTCAGATAGTCCGGCATAAGCTGAGCAAGAAGCTCTCCCAAGGTGGTTTCGCATCTTGTGATGGTGCAGTTCAGGTCATGGAGTTCTTCGCCGGGATCACAACCGCCGTCACGGTATCCTTGGAGGGTATATTCTTGAAGATCTTCTCCAAGGAGAATAATATATCCGTCATTGGGATGTCGCCATTCGGGGGATGCATTGGGCCGATACTCAATGGCACCCTTTCTTCTTGAGCAGAAGCCGGTTTCATAATTATGGGAAGCTCCGTTCGTGCCATAGCTGAACACATAGGTCTTACTGTAATCAATGTTGAAATCAAAACTGAGAGTGGGATTTGCGGCTTCCTCTTCGCTATACACAAAATCGTGCATCCGATAAACAAATACGGTTTGATCCAATACGGGGAATGGATCAAAAGCGGAATTCATATAGGCATCGGTGCTGAGAAGTTTTTGATAGTCATCAAAACATTCCAAAGGATTGATATTGACAGTGCCGGCTTCATTGGAACCCCAAACACCTTCAAATCCACCGGAATAGGGACCGGGATGCATTGCGGTCGTGACAGGAGTGCCGTCTACGGAAATGGCAGGATAGTTCATGTATTCTCTCATATTACCGATGTGGGGATACAGCAAGGTAAGTGTTTGATCCTCGCTGGACACATTTGTGAGCACATAGGAGTCTGTTACATAAGCCTTGTTGTCATAGCGGTCATAGTATACCGGCTCGCCTTTGATGTTCTCATAGCTTTCTTGATGGGTATAGTACCCGGAGAAATTATAATCCACATTTCTTGTGGCTGTGATTCCGGTGGAACCCCCTTGAACTGTCAGAGGAAGTACCGGACCCACATAGTACATATAGTGTAGGTCTTGGTCGCCACCGCTGCCGGAACCTGCATTTCCGCCTATTTTACTGAAAATCAGACCGGCTCCAAGAAGCAGAACCAAACAGGCGGCAATGGAAGAGGTCCATTTAGCCCAGCGAGGCATGATATTCCTTTTAGCTGTTCTTACATCTTGGACATATTCATCTCGTGCTTCTCCAATGGCATCCAATAAATCATTGGTTCTCATAGATATCCCTCCTTTTCAAGATGTTGACGGAGTTTGTTCCGAGTACGGAACAACATGGACAAGACCTTGCTCTGGGAGAACTTGAAATGTGCTGCGATTTCCCGGATAGAATCCATATACCAGTAACGAGCTAAAAATACCCGCCGTTCCAGTATGGGAAGCTCATCCAGAAAATCATTGATTGCTTGCGCCAGTTTTTTCTGCTCAATCTCTTGCTCCGGGGACTGACCTCCCGCAATGCACTGTTCCAGTTCTTCCAATGCCAGGTCTATTTCACCGCCACCCCGTTTCAAACGGGTCTTAGATCTCCAACGATCAATAGAGATCCGGCGAGTGATCTTTCCAAGGAAAGTGGCCAGAATGGAAGGGTGATGGGGTGGCATGGAGTTCCATGCATCCATATATGTATCGCTGACACTCTCCTCGGCATCTTCTTTGTTTTGCAATATGCCATAGGCAATACTGTTGCAATATGCACCGTATTTCCGATCTGTCTCAGATATAGCACTTTCAGATCTGTCCCAGTATAGCTGGACGATCAATTCGTCATCCATCCGATCACCTCCTTTTTTCTTCTGGGGTCCTTCACTTATCTACTCGACATTTTTAAGGTTTCATTGCATGTTATCATAAAATATTTTATCACACAAGGATGAAAAATTGTAGTCCTATACTAATTTCTAATAAAACGGTTTAACCGTTTTATTAGGCCGCTTGTAAGCGGCTGGCGGCATGGCCGCCAAGAAATGCCGTACAATACTGGTCTTGCCGCCATAGGCGGTGCAGGATATTCATCCTGCAATAAAATGGTTTTTAAACCATTTTATCAAGAAACAGTATTATAATAACAATGCTTGTATCCGAAATTTTCCTTGACATTCTCGATAATCGAGAATATAATAAAGATATAAATACTCGATATTCGAGAATAGGGGGTGTAGCTGTGCCAAGAGCGAAATTTCAAACTCTGACAGAGCAAATGTTTTATGTGTTGCTGTGTCTCAAAGAGGAGTGCTATGGTATGGACATTCTGGATCGAGTGCCTGCCATGACCGGTAACCGTGTCAGCGTTGGCTCCGGTACGCTGTATAATCTTCTGGAGCAATTCCTGGCAGAAGGAATGATCATTGAAACTAAGGTTGAAGGACGCCGCCGCAGCTATATCCTTACCGACAAGGGAAAGGAAATGCTGGACAAGGAATATCAGCGGATCCGGGCGCAGGCTTCGGACTACCGCCGCATCTTCAGGAAGGAGGAAGCGTAATGAATACCAAGAAACGCCGGATGGAGTACATCTCCTTCTATAACCACACCGGCCTTGAAAGGCACTTTACCAAGATGGCAAAGAAAGGCTGGCTGATCGAAAGGATTTCTAATTTTTACTGGACCTATCGGAAGATTGAACCGAAGGATCTTCACTTCTGTGTGACCTATTACCCAAGAGCTTCTGATTTTGATCCGGAGCCTTCTGAAGAACAGCAGACTTTCTATGATTTTTGTGCTCACACCGGTTGGAAGCTTACTTGCACTTGGCATCAGATGCAGGTGTTCTACAATGAGAAAGAGAACCCTGTCCCTCTGGAAACCGATCCGGTGATAGAGGTGGAAACACTGCATAAAGCCTGCAAAAAGAATTTCCTGCCCAGCTACTTCCTATTGCTGGCACTTGGTCTGCTAATGGGTGCCTATTTCGTGACCAGAGTTTTTGCTGATCCCATTGGTTTGCTATCGGATCCCAGTCACATGATGACCGGAACGGCATATGTCTGTATGACGGTAATCAGTATCACAGAGCTGTTATCCTACTTCCTTTGGTACGCAAAGGCAAAGCGGGCAGCCCCAAATGGCATTTTTCTTGATACACCCAGTACTGCATCATTCCAAAAGGTTATCATTTTGATTGTGGCAGTATCCTTTGTTGGGTGGATCGCCAATATTCTGTTGTCCGGAAACACCCTTTTGAAGTGGTCAGCGTTTTTGGCATTGGGATATATTGTTGCAATACTCGCTATTGTAAACGGCATCAAGCAAGGGCTGAAAAAGCTGAAAGCATCCAGAGGACTGAATCGGACACTAACATTGGCAGCTTGTTTTATTCTGCCTATGATTTTGACATTTGCGGTTGTGTGCATTACGCTGACAAGAACTCGCTCCGATGTTTTGGAAGCAGAACACAGTGAGAAAAGGGTTCCATTGTCTGTGGCAGATATCTTTCATGTGGAAATTGACGACGACATGAGGGAGAACAGATTAAACGAAACCATACTGTTAGGACATCGTGAAGTCTATGAACGCCAATCAGGATTTACTATAAATAGCGAGGGCATCGACATTACGCCTGACCTAAAATATGAAATTGTTTCGGTAAAGGCTTCTTTTCTCTATGATTGGTGCAAGGAGCAAATGTATTACGAGCAAGACGAGACCTATAGCGACTGGTCCGTTGGTAATCGCATGGTCTATAGGGAACAGGATCCAAGAGCGTGGGGAGCAGAAGAAGTATACCGCCTGTACAGCGAGGAAGGCTGGTGGGCACACACATATCTCCTCTGCTATGAAGATCAAATCATTGAAATCCGCTTTAATTGGGAGCTTACCCCGGAACAAGTGACAATCATTAGGCAAAAACTGAATCCGTAAAAAACACCGCCCCGGAGATCCACTCCGGGGCGATTTGCTCTGCGTTGGTAGATATTTTTCACCCCATAAAATTTTGTTGGAAATGGGCGTGGGTTTTCTGTGAACTCTGTGTATTATTAAGTGAAGGAACCTACTGAGATAGGGGGGTATTTATGCAGGAAAGCGACATCATTGAGATGCTTAGAAAACAGCATCCGTCCGGTACGGAAGAATTGATCAGCCACTATGGGCCTCTGATGAAGTATATCATCAAGCCTATTGTTTCCAACGTGCAGGATCGGGAAGAGTGTCTTTCAGAAGCAGTCATGCGGATTCTGGATAAAGTTCATTTATACGATGAAGAACGAGGAAGCTGGACTGCATGGATCACTTCTGTCACTCGAAGTGTTGCCCTTAACAAGCTACGGTCATCAAAGGCTGTTTATGATGAAATCGAAGTAACAGCGGATACTCCATCACCGGAACCAACGCCTGAAGAACAACTTCTGCAAAAAGAACGCCGGAATGAGTTGCAAAATGCGATAGCGCAGCTTTCGCAAAAAGATCGGCTTATCTTTTACAGAAAATACTATTACTTACAGACCACTGCCCAAATCGCTTCTGAAATCGGCATGACAGAACGGGCTGTTGAAGGTCGCCTTTATCGCATCAAGAAGCGTCTGCGCAAGCTATTAGGAGGTGACGGCAATGTGTGAGTTTGATGTAAATAACCTGAATGAGCAGGAATTTGACTCGATGCTGCAAAGCAGTATGGCAGAGATTCCACCTGACGATATTGCCTACGAAGTAACTCCATGGCGGAAAGCAATCAACAGGATCCTTACAGGCTTTGCTTTAGGTGCCATCACCTTGAACTTCTTAGGATTAAACTATTTTCTTCCGGCAATTGGAATGATCCTAACTATTTTGGGGTTTAGAACACTGCGCAGGGAGAATAAGTGGTTCAATGCTTGTTGGATTCTTACTGTTGTCCGCAGTGCGTACTATTTTCCAACCCTAATTCTAAACACAACAATTTATCAAAGTACCTTCTCTGCGTCTTCTATTGCCACGGTTTTAAATGTGCTTAATATGGCTATTGCATTCCTGCTGTACATTTGTTTTTGGAAGGCATTGCGAAGTGTGCAGGAAAAGGCGGGCGTAGCTCCACATGCAGGTGGTGTGGTTGCACTGATTGTTTGGTCAGTATTCGTTTGTATACTTGCCATTTTGCAGGTTCCCGGCGGGCTACTCATTGGAATTATTTTTTTGATTTTCTACATTTGCATTATCCGCAGTCTTTTAAAGCTTTCTAAGGAACTGGATGAAGCCGGGTACTGTATTTCCACGACTACTGTAAGAGTCACCGACGAGACCGTTAGCATCGTACTGGTTATTGCAATATTGATTGGCTGTGCATGTGGCTATCTGTTCTTCCATCGATATACTATGGATTGGCAGATTAGGTCCCTGACCGAGAATGATGAGACTCAGCAGATCAAGGACCACCTTCAATCTCTTGGTTTCCCGAACCATATACTGGACGATTTGACGCAGGAGGATCTGCTGTCTTGCAAAAATGCTGTTCGAGTCGTCATACAGGTAAATGATTATCCCGTTAATAAGGGACATGAGGTGAAGGAGGTTCAAGAAGACGGCCATATTCTCATCTACACCGCTTATGACCGGGAAGAACTAAGACTCACCGGAATTGGTGTAGAGCTGGCGGGAGAACGTGAACAGTGGAAGATTTTCCACCATTTCCAGTGGGTAATTGATCCCGGATTCTATGGAACAGATGTGATCCAGCTTTGGCCGGCTTACCGCAACAACGAGGGTTGGGTGTTGTGCAGTGATTTGTCCGGTCAAGTCCTATACAACGATGGAAACCAGAACTACACAGCCCCATACCATTCTCTGAGTAACGAAACCTACACATATAACAGTATTTTCTTGGGCGAACAGACTTCCACAGATGTTTTTGCTGAATTCTCAATGCCTAGAGCCGGTGAAAACCACCGGGGATATGTCTCCTATACTATTGTAGAAGTAGAAGATGGATGGATAGTAAATGCCTGGATCAACTACACTCATCAGGTTAGCTGGTTCCAGTATCCTGCCATTACTGCAAAAGAAAAACATATGACTGCAGGAGTCGGTGATACCAATGCATTCAATACTGTTCAGGATGCACTTCAGTTTAATCCTCTTGCTGATGATCTAGATTCGCTGAATGGAAGTGAAGGCTAACCGTAGTTCAACAAATTGAGGCACCGCAGATTTGACGATCTGTGGTGCTTCTTACATGTGCGTCCAGTGGGAACACAACTGGCAAAAAGTGCGCCGATTAGGCGGGTGCTCGTAAAACAGTTAAACCTAAAATTTTACTATTTTACGACATCTGTCAGACGGGGGTTGGCTAAACAAAATTGAACAAGCAAGCACAGAATATCATTGAGCAAATGAAAGCCGCTGAAGGCGTGACAGGGCATGAAGCAGCACAATCAGATGGCATGGGTAGGAACCACGAACTGCATCTGCAACCGAGCCGAGAAAATCATCCTTCGGGAAATGATTTACGGGGAGGATGCGGTATGAGAATCCTTGAAGAATTTTGGTATGGCAATATCGATTCAAATCACCCTAAAATTAAACATTTTGTGTCTTTTTGAGAAAATCTATTGTATTTTCATAAAATCGGGTGTATAATATCTAACAGAATAAATACAGGGGAGCTTGTGTTAGCAGGCTGAGAGGAAGTAACCGAACTTCGACCCTATAACCTGATGCGGATAATGCCGCCGTAGGAAGTCATGCACAAGGATTTTTTACAGGAGGCATCCCAAAGGATTGTCTCCTGTTTTTGTTTTACAATCAAATAAGCGGGGAGCTTGTATTACAGGCTGAGAGGAAGGTGCAACCTTCGACCCATATACCTGATTTGGATAATGCCAACGTAGGGACTTTTGTGAGCGTCACGGGGAACTTCCAAATCGGAGGTTTCCCGTATTTTTATTTTAGGAGGTGCGATCATGGTAAAAGTAAATGGCACAGAGTTGGATATTGCAGGAAAGACGATATCGGAGTATCTGGCGACAACCAACTACGATCCGAAGCGAATCGCAGTAGAACGCAATCGCGACATCGCATTTAAGTCTCAGTATGACGTTACCGTTCTCGAAGATGGCGATAACTTGGAAATCGTTAGTTTCGTGGGAGGTGGTTGATTGATTCCGCCTAAAAACAAATGGATGGACGCTCTAATTGCTCGCCACGGACTTGACCTTCACAAACGATTTTCTTCTGCCACCGTCGCTGTTTGTGGTTTAGGCGGTCTGGGATCGAATATTGCTATCGCTTTGTTGAGAGCCGGCATCGGTAAACTGTTGCTGATTGATTTTGACCGTGTGGATATTACCAATCTGCACCGACAACAATACAAGGGAAGTCAAATTGGTCTCTATAAAGCGGATGCTCTTGCTGAAAATCTGTTAGAGATTTCACCCTATACGGAAGTTAAAACTGTGACAGCAAAGATCACAGAGGAGAATTTCGTAGATCTCCTAAAAGAGGCAGATATTGTATGCGAAGCATTCGACAATGCAGAATCCAAGGCAATACTTGTAAATGGTGTTTTGGAGCAATTACCTGATTGTTATTTAGTTGCGGCTTCCGGTATGGCAGGTATGGATACCCCAAACACCATCAAGACACGGAAAGTTATGAAACGATTTTACCTGTGCGGCGATGAAGTCAGCGATGTGGCGGATACCATTGGACTGGTAGCTCCTCGTGTTATGCTTTGTGCTGCGCATCAGGCTCACACCGTCCTGCGTATTCTTGCAGGCGAATATGAAGTATAAGAAAGAAGGATCTATTATGATGAACAACGATAAGCTCGTTATTGGCGGTCACGAATTTAATTCCCGTTTTATTTTGGGTTCCGGTAAGTATTCCATGAAGCTCATTGAAGCTGCGGTAAAAGATGCCGGTGCAGAAATTATCACCCTTGCGGTTCGTCGTGCAAACACCAAGGAGCATGAAAACATTTTGGACTATATTCCCGAAGGAATTACCCTTCTGCCCAACACCTCCGGTGCGAGAAACGCAGAGGAAGCAATTCGCATTGCCCGCCTCGCCAGAGAACTCGGCTGTGGCAATTTCGTTAAGGTAGAAATCATGCGTGATACCAAGTATCTGCTGCCCGACAACCAGGAGACTATCAAAGCGACCGAAATCCTTGCAAAGGAAGCATTTGTGGTTATGCCCTATATGTATCCCGATCTGAATGCCGCCCGTGATATGGTGAGTGCCGGTGCTGCCACCATTATGCCCCTTGCATCTCCCATTGGCTCCAACAAGGGTCTTGCAACCAGAGAATTTATTCAGATTCT
>JAZREB010000454.1:0-3001 GCA_045660585.1 Faecousia sp.
GGCGGAGCTCCCTTTACACAAGGGAGCCTTTGGTCTGTGCAAACTTCAAACTGAGCGATAAACTGAAATTGGCATTTCGCCTATCATGGGCGTTAGCCCATCAATTTCAATCCGTGGCGGAGCCACACCGACACTATTCAATATTACTTATAACCTATCACTTCGTGCCGAAACAACGGCACGCTAAACTGTGATTTTTTACAGGATGGCGTTGGTTTTGTATCTATGGTGAAACGGTGTATTTTTTCTTGTAATTTTCTTGTGGCTGTGATATGATAATAGGAAAGAAATAATAGGAGGAATAACCATGTTATCCTTTGAAAATGATTATATTCAGGGCTGTCATGAAAGTATTTTAGAGGCTCTTGTTCGCACCAATTACGACCGGGAACCGGGCTATGGCAATGACCGTTTCAGCCGATCTGCTACAGAGCGGATCCGCAATGCCTGCAAGTGTCCCACGGCAGAGGTTTATTTTATTTCCGGCGGTACCCAGACCAATCAGCTTACCATTGATACTATGCTGGACTCTCACGAGGGTGTCTTGGCGGCAAAGACCGGCCACATTGCCTGTCATGAGGCAGGTGCCATTGAATTTACGGGGCACAAGGTTCTGGAGCTTCCCAACTATGACGGAAAGATCGACCCCAAGGATCTGGAATCCTACATGGAGACTTTCTTGGCAGATGAGAGTCGGGATCATCTGGTATTTCCCGGCATGGTCTACCTCTCTCAGCCCACGGAGTACGGAACGCTGTACTCTCAGACAGAGCTCCGCACCATCCGTGATCTTTGCGATCGATATGCTCTCAAATTATACATTGACGGTGCACGTTTGGGCTACGGCTTGGCAGCTCCCACCAACGATGTGACCCTGCCTGTTCTGGCAGAGGTCTGTGATGCCTTTTACATCGGCGGAACCAAGTTAGGCGCCCTCTGCGGTGAGGCTCTGGTTTTCCCACGGAAGAGCCCCCGTCAGTTTATTACCAAGGTCAAACAGCACGGTGCCATGCTGGCAAAAGGCCGTTTGATCGGCATTCAGTTTGATACCCTTTTTACAGAGGAGCTGTATTTTAAGATCGGAGACCATGCCATGACTATGGCAGTGGCTATACGGGATGCTTTTGCTGCGTTCGGCTATAGCTTCCATATGCCTCTGGTTTCCAATCAGGTCTTTGTCATTCTGACAGAGGAGCAGAGAAAGACTCTTTCCCGTCACCTGCGGTTTACCCTTTGGGAACGACTGGCAGGAGAGCGCTGTGTGATCCGTGTTGCCTCCAGTTGGGCAACCAAACCCGAGGAAGTAGAAGAGCTTCGTCGGATCTTAGAATTATGCAAGGAGGACTGACCCTATGCTGACGACATATACACAAGAGATTTGCACCTTCCGATCCAAAGAGAAGCCCTCTTTCTCTCTGCAATACATCTTGGCAAAGCCCACGGATCTGCAACCGGGGGAAAAGCTCCCCTTGGTGGTGTTTATGCACGGCGCAGGAGAACGGGGAACGGATATTCAGGTCATTAAGAGACTGGGTATTCCCAAGTATTTGGATGAGGGTCTCCCCATTCGTGCCATTGTACTGGCTCCCCAATTATTCAGCAGGGATATTATCTGGACTACCGTGATCCACGAGGTCATGGAGCTGATCCGTCTCATTCGGGACGGTGAGCCCAATGTAGATATCAACAATGTTTGTCTCAACGGTGTCAGCATGGGTGGCTATGCCATCTGGGAGCTGGCAATGAGTTATACTGCGGAATTTGCGGCCCTCGCCAATGTTTGCGGTGGCGGTACTTCTTGGAGAGCATGGCGCCTTGCCCAAATGCCTGTCCGTTCCTATCACGGCGATGCAGATGATACGGTACCTTTATCCGACAATCTCAACATGATAGCCGAGATCCGCAAGGCCGGCGGCAATCCGGAGTGTATCCTCCTCCATGGAGTCGGCCATGATATTTGGCATTGGGTCTATGAGCATACGGATATTCTGCAATGGCTGGTCTCTCACGGAAAGAAGGAAGAATAAATTCGTAAAATTCCTTTACTTTATAGGGAATATTTTGTATAATATCTAAATACTGCTTTTAAATACGAATTCGAGGTAGTTTTTATGAGAGATGTTGTTTTTGTTACACCTACAGACTCTAAAAATATCATCAACGAATCTATTGGGACTCTGCTACTTGCGACGATCCTGCGGAAAAACGGGATCGAATCCCATATTCTTTCCTTTGCCGGCTTCGGTGATACCGGTGACTTTAACGCCTTTTTAGAAGAAGGCATCCGTCAGATCTGTGAAAAGAAACCCAAGATCCTTTCCTGCTATACCCGTTGCGATTGTTTCCACATTATGCTGAGAATCGCAGAAGCGGTCAAGGAAAGACTTGGTTGTGTGGTCGTGTTCGGTGGGCCCCAGGCAGACATCGTGGCCCGTGAAACGATGGAAGAGATCCCATATGTGGATTATATCTGCTGTGGAGAAGGGGAGAACACCGTGTATCCCCTGTTTTCCTCCATCCTTCGGGGGGAGCCGGATCTGAGCGTTGACGGCCTCGTATACCGAAAGGACGGGGAGATCTGCAAGAACCCCAGACCTGCACTGATCGAGGATCTGGACACCCTTCCTCTGCTGGATTATACCATTTTCCCGGAGGAAGCCAAACTGATTCCCAACACTGCTTTCCCCATCGATGTGGGCAGAGGTTGTCCCTTCGGGTGCACCTATTGCAGTACAAAGACCTTCTGGGGACGCAGATACCGTCTCAAGAGCCCGAAACGGATCGTTGAGGAACTGCAATTCTATTACGATCATTTCGGTGTGAAACATTTTACCTTCCAGCATGATATGTTTACCATGGACAAAAAGCTGGTACGGGAGACCTGCCGTCTGATCAAGGAGCTCCCCTTTAAATGCACATGGAATTGCAGTGCCCGTCTGGACTGCATTGACAGGGAACTGATCGACACCATGGTAGATGGGGGCCTGTACCATATTTATTT
>JAZREB010000455.1:0-1482 GCA_045660585.1 Faecousia sp.
ATAGGCATAATCCGAGATGCTGTAATCGTCCGTTGCAGAATAATAGGCCTGTCCCTCCTTGCTACCGTAGAGAACGGAACGGATCCGATCATTCATATGGATCGCCGCAAGACCCTTCAGGGTAAAGTAGTAATAGTCCCCCTGTTCCACAGGCAGGAGCTTTAGAAGCTCGGTACCGATCTTGCGATTGCCTTCGTATCGCTCTATCTCTGTGAGGATATAGACCGTGTCCATATCAAAGCCCAACAGTAAGGACTTATTTACTGCGAAGTTTACGGAAATGTCACTTGCCAAATTCAAAGTGTGATTGATTTTCCAACTGCTTTCCAACACAGGCTCCCGAATTTCCTGCTCTCCACAGATACAGGTGCCGTTTTCATAGATATGGGGCTCTGTGGCGGTGTAATCGCAGCTCTCACAGCCTACGGTATGGGTCTCTCTGTCCACAGCCCCATAAGTATAGCTATGACCCGCTGCAGGAATTTCTGTCTGCTCTGTGAGAACAGCCCGGCAGACGGAGCAATAAGCGCCCTCTGTCAGACCTGCATTGCTACAGTCTGCAGGAGTACCGGGGACAGGGACTACGGTGTGTCCCGTTGCAGGGATGGAGGTCGCGGGAACCACTACAGAGCCGCAGGTATTGCACTTGGCTGAATAGGACTTGCCTGCCTCGGTGCAGGTGGGCGCTGTTCCCGGGGTCACGGTGCAATTGCTGTGGTAGGTAGTACCGTCGGAAGATAGGAAGGTCTTAGAGGGGATCTCGCCCTTGCCGTAGCCATTGGCGGCATAGTGCTGTATCAGCCCCAGCATAGAGGCACTTGCCACCTCCTTATGTGCCTGAGCATAGACTGTGGAATCAAAGATCGCAGACAGCTTCATACGGGAAGCGGTCTTGTATTTGGACAGGAAGTCGTTGAAGGCGGCAAGGTAGTTGCCCTTAAGAGTATCACGGAAGTTCTGACCGTTGTGATTGGCATAGAATTTCACATCGAAGAAGGGGCTTGCACTGCGTCCCTCCTCGATACCGTAATGGATAAAGTGGTAATACAGCTGTCCCGGATTCTCGCCGTAGAGCTCTGCCAATTCGGGGTATTGGCTGAGATAATATTGGGGATCAAATACATAGTCCTTCAGCTCTGTAGGGATACTGATCGGGGCGGCAGACCGAACAAGGGGGAAGGAGAAGGTCTGAGGGCCTAAGTAAGAGGGATAATTGGTAACGCCCATTGCGGCGAACCACTCTAAAGCATAGGGTAGGGCAAGATCTGACTTAGAGCCTGTGTATTCATACTTGGGGGTGGGCCAGAGACCTACATCCGGGTCGATACGGTTGTAGGTAGCCTTCGTCAGACCGTAGTAGCCATGGTGAGCGCCCTGGACATAGTCACTCTTGATGGTGTAATAGCTGTTGGGATCGGAAGCATGGATATCGTGGAACTTGTTGAGCAGGTAGCCTGCTACGTAGCTTGCATCCCCGGTAAA
>JAZREB010000456.1:0-17510 GCA_045660585.1 Faecousia sp.
CGCAAGCAACCTCCAGACCTGTCTTGGTCACAGCCAGGAGGGTGCCGGGTTCTTTGTCGGTAGTCTTTTCTACAGGGCGAAGGGCGTAGATCTTAAACCGCTTTCCTTGGATCTCGGTAGTTGCAACAGGCCAAGGATCCAGACCGCGAACATGGTCAATGATCTCTCTGGGGCTACGGCTCCAATCAATGGGGCACAGTTCCTTGCTGAGCATGGGAGCAAAGGTGACCTTGCTTACATCCTGGGGAGTACGGGTGACCCGATCCTCTTCCATGGCATCCAAAGTATCGCACAACAGCGTACCGCCAATAACCGCCAGACGATCCAGAAGGGACTGGGCATTTTCATAAGGTTCAATGGGAGTCTTGCGGATCTCGATAATATCACCGGCATCCATTTGCGCCGCCATATACATAGCGGTAACACCGGTCTCATCCATACCGTTTAAGATCGCCCACTGTACGGGGCCACTGCCACGGAGCTCCGGCAGAACACTTGCATGGATGTTAAGACAGCCCTTTTGGGGGATGTCCAGCACTCTCTGGGGCAGGATCTTGCCGTATGCCACGACTGCAATGGCATCGGGCTTGAGAGCCTTCAGTTCCTCATAAACGCTGTCATCCTTAAAGGTGGTGGGCTGATATACAGGCAAATTATGGGCAAGCGCCAGTTTTTTGACATCGGACATTTCCAGCTTCATGCCGCGGTTCTTGGGCATGTCGGGTTTGGTATAGACACCGATGATCTCATGGCGACTTTCCAGCAAACTGCCTAAACAGGTAGCCGCAATGTCCGGCGTACCCATGAATACAATTCTCATTATTCTTCCTCCGTACCATAAATCTCGTTTAATTCTTCTTCCGTGAGCTTATGGTATGCAATTTCCGTATATAAATGACCGTTGAGATGGTCATTTTCGTGACAGAGGCAACGAGCGATCAGTTCTTCTCCCTCGATCTCGAACCAGAATCCGTTCCGATCCTGTGCCTGTGCCTTAACACGCATAGGACGCTTGACCAGCCAGTATTCCCCGGGGACGCTGAGACAGCCTTCCATACCATCCTGCTCTCCCTCGGTCTCTAAGATCTCGGGATTGATGAGCTCAACGATCTCGTCTCCCAGATCCACGATGAAAATACGGCGGAGAATACCTACCTGGGGTGCAGCCAGGCCTACGCCGTTGGCTTCCTTCAGGGTTTCTGCCATATCGTCAAGCAAAGCATGGAGCTTATCGTCAAATTCCGTAACAGGTCTGCAAACCTTATGGAGTACGGATTCTTCTTGTGTTAAAATTTTTCTCAGTCCCATAGTTGTCTCCTATTCGTTCCCGTTGATATCGGCAAAAACACCGATACCACGATGTTCCTTATCTTTCTGGAATTCCCGCATGAGATGGGACAGTAGCTGTCTCATAACACGGGTATTTTTGCACAACAGAGTCAGGCGGTAGCGGTATACAAAATTCACTCTGGGGATCTGTGCAGGTGCAGGCCCAAGGATCCGATGTTGCTGATCTCTGTAATATTCGCTTGCTAAGTTGGTCATGAGCAGATTGCGGAACGCCACTGCCCCTTCCTTGACCTGTTGCTCCTGCCTTCCGTGGAAGGTAAGGGTGATCTGATCGAAGAAGGGAGGACATCCCCGTAGTTCCCGCATAGCGATCTCCATACGGTAAAAGCTGTCATAGTCCTGCTGTGCCGCAAGGCGGATCACAGGATTTTCCGGGGTCATGGTCTGGATCACAGCCCGACCACCGATGTCTCCTCTGCCTGCACGACCAATGACCTGGGTGATCATACTGAAGGTATTCTCTCCGGCGCGATAGTCCCCAATGTACAGAGACATATCCCCGTCCAAAACACCGACTAAGGTCACATTTTCAAAATTCAGCCCCTTGGCTACCATCTGGGTACCCAATAAAATAGGGATCTTTTCTTCCCGGAATCGGGAAAGGAGCTTTTCGTGGGTGTTCACTGCCGATACCGTATCCGCATCCATACGGAGGATACTCTCGGGACCGAACATTTCCCCTAAACGTTCCTGTATTTTTTGGGTACCTACGCCGATCTGCTTATAGGGTCCACCGCATTGGGGACACCGATGGGGAGCAGGGGCGGAATACCCACAATAATGGCACATAAGCCTGCCATTGGCATGATGATATGTGAGGTGGAGATCACAGCCGGGACAATCCGGCACATGACCGCAGGAAACGCAGGACAGCATGGAGCTGGTTCCGCGACGGTTTAGGAATAGAATGGATTGCTGTCCCAAACGAATATTTTCCTGTAGGGCGAGATACAGATCTTCACTAATGGGAGAGCCGTTGCCCCTACGTAGTTCCTGTTTCATATCCACGATCTCTACAGGGGGCAATTCCTGCTTGTTGTAGCGGTGTCTGAGGACATGGAGTCCATAGATCCCCTGCTCCGCCCGATACATGGATTCTACAGAGGGTGTGGCAGAACCGAGGATCACCGGGATCCCCTCCTGCACACCGCGATAAATTGCGATCTCCCGTGCATGATAACGGGGTGCCTGCTCGGATTTGTAGGTGTGCTCCTGCTCCTCGTCCAGGATCATAAGCCCGGGCTTAACCGCTGGGGCAAAAACAGCCGAACGAGTCCCTAAGATCACACGAGCCTCTCCCCTGCGGATCTTTTTCCAGGTATCATACCGTTCTGTTAAACGGAGACTACTGTGAAGCACAGCCACCCGATCCCCAAAATGTGCCGCAAACAGAGACAGAAGCTGTGGTGTCAGAGCGATCTCCGGCACCAGAAGAATGGCACTGCGCCCCTTGGCAAGGCAATCGTAGATCAGCTTAATGTATACAGAGGTCTTACCGCTTCCTGTAACACCATAGAGCAGGGATACCCCCGACTCCTGTTGAGACAGTGCCTCATAGACTCTCTGCTGTTCCTCATTGAGGATCAGTTCTCCCGTCAGCCGTGCAGGATTCACCTGTGGCAGACGGAGCTGTTCTTCCTCTATAAGGCTGATATACCCCAGTTCCTCCAATCGGCGCAGAACCGAGCCGGTTGCACCGGTGTAATAGGCCAGATCCTTTTTGGCACAGGTGCCGAAGGACGCAAGCATTTCAAGGACACTGCTCTGTAGGGGTGCCGAGCGTTTTTTCTCCCCGGCATATTGAAGGGCCTCCTCTACAGCAACTGCCAGAACAGCGATCTGCTCCATCTTATCCCGAACAGCACGCTGTCTTGTAACCTCTCCCGTGAGGAGTTTTTTCCCCAGGAGATAGTGCAGTGCCTTAGAAAGGGGCTCTTCTTCAAATTGTTTCCGCAAGAGGGTGGCATCTGCCCGACCTCCTAAGTCGGAAATACTCTCCATAACCCCAAGGGCTACGGTCTGGCGATGGATCTTTTCCCTCCACTGAGGATCTGCAATGGTATAGACCTCCTTGGAACGGAACCAAACTCCCGCAGGTACAATGGTCTTAATGGCATCATAGAAGGTGCAGAAATATCGCTCCCTCATAAACGCAGCAAGACGGAGGAGCTTCTCGTCTAAAAGAGGCTCCTCGTCTAACAGGGATAGGATGGATTTCAGTCCTTCCTCTTTCCCTTCTGTAACCTGTAATACGATCCCCTCTACCTGCCTGTCTCCACGTCCAAAAGGTACCATGACCCTCTGTCCGGGATAAACCCTCAGTTCACCGGGGATACGGTAGTCGTAGGGCTTATCTATTGCGAAAATAGCAGATGAAACAGCAATTTTACCCATCATAACGCCCTCCGACACTGCAATAGGCTCTCTCATTGCCATATAGGATCCGAGAGAGTCTAAAATCGTTTTTAGTCCTTAACAGCCTTTTCTATAGAAGCGGCCAGCTTGCCTTCGGATACCTCACGGATAGCCAGGGTAACGGGCTTTTCGGTCAGATGGATCTTGTCCTGCTGAGCCTCGATGGAGATCTGGCGAGCACGACGGGCTACTACATTGACCATGAGATAACGGCTGCTGATGTTGCTGAGCAGGCTGGACATAGCGGGATAAAGCATAATAAATTCCTCCTAAAGAATCAATGGATGTAAATAAAATTATAATTGAACGGGATTAAATTGGCTACGGCAGGACTCTGCCAAGAGAATGGCCTCCATCTCTTTTACAGCCTGTTCTACGGTATCATTCACGACGATATAGCCGTATTCCTTTGCATGAGAGCACTCTTCCACAGCGATTTTCAGACGCTTTTCCGCAACCTCGGGAGCAGTGTCTCCACGGTTAAACAGACGGTTGCGCAGGACCTCATAGCCGGGAGGTGCAATAAATACAGAGACTGCATCCTTACGACGGCTCATAACCTGCAGAGCACCCTTGACCTCGATTTCCAAGATCACGATCTCTCCACGGCTGATTCCCTCTTCTACAGGCTCAGAGGGAGTACCGTAGTAATTATCCGCATAAGAAGCATATTCCAGCAGGGCGTCTCTTGCGATCAGTTCCTCGAACTCGGCCTTGGTCATGAAACGATAATGTACACCGTCGATCTCACCGGGTCTGGGCTCTCTGGTAGTTGCGGAAACAGAGAATCGCATATTGGGGTGCTTCTTCATCAGTTCCTTTAAAACCGTTCCCTTGCCTACACCGGAGGGGCCGGATACGATCAGGATCTTTCCTTGCTTCATAAAGTTTCCTCCTCGTCTTTATAGACTTCTCCTTCTTTATCTGCCATACGCTTGGCAATGGTCTCGGGAGGGATAGCAGACAGAACCACATGATCCGTATCCATAATGATAACGGATTTTGTTCTTCTGCCAAAGCTGGCATCAATGACCATGGAACGCTCCTTGGCCTCCTGCACCAGACGTTTGATCGGTGCGGAATCGGGGCTGACAATACTGAGCATTCTATGGGAGGATACCATATTTCCGAATCCAATATTCACTAATTTCATAGATTATTCGATATTCTGGATCTGTTCGCGGATCTTCTCCAATTCGGACTTGATCTCCACAACAGTTCTGGCCTGCTGGATATCATTGCCCTTGGAGCCGATGGTATTGGTCTCGCGGTTCATCTCCTGCAGGAGGAAGTCCAGCTTTCTGCCAATGGCACCGCCACCGGTCAGCAGGCTGTCGAGCTGTGCAAAATGGCTACGCAGACGGACGGTCTCTTCGTCCACAGCGATCTTATCGGCATAAACTGCGGCCTCGGTCAGGATACGACTTTCGTCGATGTTGGTGTTTTCCAGTACCTCGCGCATTTTGTTTTCCAGGCGCTGACGGTATTCCTGCAGAGTCACGGGACTACGCTGCTCTACCTGCTCCACATAGGACAAAATGGTAGCGGCACGGCTACGCAGATCTGCCTCCATGGCAGCACCCTCGGTTTGGCGCATGAGATTGTAGGCATCCAGAGCCTCCTGCACCACAGAGAGGATATCAGCAACATTCTGTGCCTCGTCCTCTTCCTTCTTTTCCACTACGAAAATGTCAGGCATTCTGGACAGGGTGGCAGTGCTGATGTCGTTATGGACACCGTATTCCTCTACCATGGTATTCAGAGCCTTTAAGTAGCCCTCTAACACGGGCTTGTTCAGGCCAATGGAAACCTCTTCCTCTGCGGTATTACGGATGTTAATGAATACATCTACCTTACCGCGGGAAACGGATTCCTTAACCTTCTGTTTCACTGCATCCTCGGCATAGCCGAAAAGACGGTGCAGTTTCACACTGCAATCCAGAAAACGGTTGTTAACGGAACGGATCTCCACGGTGATCTCTCTGCCACGGAGGGTCTGTACGGCTCTGCCGTATCCGGTCATACTGTGAATCAAATTATTCCTCTCCTATCTGTATCTGTCGGATCCCAAAAGATACCGACAGAGTGAACTTATAAAATCAATCAGTGACAGAAGCTGTTACACAAGCAATTCAGGCACAGCAAAGTAGAGCACAATGCACAGCAATCATCTGTATCTGCCTTCTCGGTCGTCTGCGTCTGGCGGTAGGTAAAGGGGCCTGTACCCGCTGTGCTGTTAAAGGCATTGCGGTATTCTGCATTGCCGGGATCCATAGAGCATGCAATGCGGAAATTCTGTTTTGCCTCGTCCATCCAGCCTCTGCGCAGGGCGATGATACCCTTGAGGTAGTACCACTCTGCACTGTGGTTGCCCATAGCATCCAGTGCCGCCTCGGCTTCGTCATATCTCCCTGCCTGGATCAAACGGCGCACCTCTGCAAAAGCGGTGCTCCCTCCGGAATATCCCCCGGAGTATCCTGGGGAATGGTTGTTGGATGTATTGTTATTCTGGCTCGTACCCTTCGTAATGGCATCGTATGCCTCGTTGATCTCCTTCATCTTCTCTTGTGCAAGATCCTCCAAGGGATTGCCTGCATACTTATCGGGATGATACTTCTGTACGAGTTCTCTATATGCTTTCTTGATTTCCGCCTGGTCTGCACCACGGGAAACCCCTAAGACCTCATAGGGATCTTTCATCGATCAATCTCCTTTTTTAAAAACGGCCGTTTCTTACGAAACTCGCCACGGGACACGCTTTTCAGCACGGCTGACAGCCCGTCATAAATGATATTGTGCAGGATCTCATCATTAGCCCCTGTAGGAAGCAATGCCAAAGCAGATGCCGCCATATCGATAGATGCCTCAATAGAATCCACGAGAGAATTCCGATCCTCTTCCGACAGCTTACCGTCTATGGGGTAATAGCGGTAGATCAGCGGATTATAGTCGCCGTTCTTTTGATCCTTGGGTAGATCCTCCAGAGCATCTACCAAGTATAAATACCGCCCCACATGGTATAGCAGAGTCTGCAATATCCGCAGATCCGACAGGGATCTGTCCTTAGGCGCACAGCCCTTGAGCAAGGTTGCAAAGGTATCTGCCACCCGATCCATAGAGGCGCATTCCTCGTCCTCTAATTTGGAAAGGAGCTCCAACTGTCTGCGGAAAATCTCGTTTTCTTCTCCCCGGAGGGTAGATGCCTTTCGGTAGGCCTTTCGGTACAGCAGGAGTGCACCTCGACTCAGTGACTTTTTGAAAAAACCGCCATCTGCAACACTGTCCTGTAGTTTCCACCAAGACAGGAGAACTGTAAGATCTGCCACATAGGCCATGGTCTCCCCATTGGGCATGCACGGCTTCTTGCAGAAGGGACGGGTGGGACAACTGCACTTCAAAAGTCCCTCTTCCCGAGTCTGCTCCAGCAGGAAGTACAGGAACGTCATATCATAGTTGACCAGGAACCGTCCCCGTAAGCCGTAGCGCACCTTTAAGCTGTTGCACAGTCCGCAGTAGGCGGCCTTATAGCGTTGCTGTTCGCCCTCTTTCAGGCGACACAGCAGAGGTAAAACATATCCAAACATATCCTAACGATATCCTAAATAAATCCTATTCATGGGTTATGATTTCCATTCCTGTTCCACAAAGGCAACCAGAGTGTACACCGGGGGACGTTTTTTGGTGTAGGTGTTGTACAGCAGTGCAGGGATCCATCCGATAAGAAAGCCCATCACTGCGCCTACTGCCACATATCCCCACATCTGTCCCAGAAAATAACCCAGAAAAAATCCCAGCAAAGGCACCAAATATACCACCACAGCCGCCCAAAGGACCCGTCTCGTAGAGGATTCTACATAGACCCGGTCTCCCTTGCGGGCGCCGATGGGATTATCTGCATGGATCTGCAAGGTCTGCGCCACAGCACCGCACCCGGCACATTTGTGGCAATCTCCGCTACAGGCACTTTCTCTCACTACGGAGATCACAGCGACCCTGTCACTGACGGCCTCAACCGTTCCTCGCTGCCTCATTTCAGTTGGGATTCTTGGTGTCTCTGGTAACAGAGAGGGAATATTTGCCCATGATACCTGCCTCGATTCCATCTGCTAAAGAAACTTCTAACTTAACAGTCATATTGTTGGAATTAAAATCATTGGTCATGTCAGCAACGATCTTGATCATATCGGCACTGAGGCTGTGGATCACATCGGTCTTGCCCCGAACCGTAACAGGGATACGTTCTTCTGTAAAGGTGAGCATTTCATCGTCATTGTCACGGATGATCTGCTCTACGGGAACGTAAATGGTTCTTGTACTCAGACCAACCAGTTCCAGACTGACATTGACAATATTGTCCCGATCCCGAACGGTAACCCCCGTGGGAAGCTCCGGCACAACAGACATTGTTATATTTTCTCTGATATCTGCCAAATTTACGGTTTTGATCACCAGGGTGGAGGGAAGCTCCGCAAGAAGATCCTCGTCACCGACCACACCGATCACAGCAGGATCGATGGTGTAGGATACGTCCTCCAACTCAGCCCCTGCTCCGGGGATGATCTCCAGTTCCAGATTGATCTGCTTATAGCAGTATACAGGTACCATGACCCGTACAATAGGATCCTCGATAGTGACATACTTGCTCAGAGTCAGAGGCTCGCCGTTTTCGCCTAAGAGCTGGTATTCCAAATTCCGATCCAAGGACGTCTTTGTATCGCCTAACTCAACGACGATCCTTGCACAGGCGATCTTATCGATCTCCTCCGCAGGGCCACTGACAGATACGGTCTGGATGTTTGTCACAGCGGCATCTCGAACATAGCCCTGTGCTACATTCCCCTGATATTCGATCTGAATGGGGATCTCGGGGCTCTGTTTATACTCGCTGACTTTTACTTTGATTTTGTTGGAGCTGGAGCTGACCAGCTTAATATCACCTGTAGCAACGGTAGAAGGAGGATCCAGTACCCAACTGATCTCATAGGTGCCGGGTCCGTCGATCCGCCCTACATCGGCAACGACTTCAAGGGTGGTATTGGTCAGTTCCTTTAAGTCTGAACGTCTGCCGGCGATCTCCACATCTACGTACTGTGTCTCACCACCGGTCAGCATCAGGCTGTTCATCTGCAGCTCATTTATTCCCGTGAACCGAACAGGGACACCCCGAACACTGATCTGGTCATCGGGGTTAACTACCGTTACGGCGTAGACCCACAAAAATGTGGCGGCAAGAAGAGCTAACAGGAAGAATAAAATCTTACGCTTTTGCATCAGGATCATCCTCTTCCTTGGTAATATTGTAGAAACGCTTCAGGGGGTTGCGAGACTTAGACTCCTCACGGGGAGCCAGTTCATTGCGCAGGAGCTTGTCCAAAGTTTGGGGCGCAAGATATCTCTTGAGCATACCGCCGACGGCAACAGAGATGGTGCCGGTTTCTTCGGAAACAACTACGACCACTGCATCGGAAACCTCACTGATGCCGATGGCCGCACGATGGCGGGTTCCCAGATCCGGGCTGATATCCGGGTTCTGGGTCAGGGGCAGGACACAGCCTGCGGCAGAAATACGCTCCTGCCGGATCAAGACCGCACCATCGTGGAGGGCCGCTTTTGTGAAGAAGATATTCCGCAAAAGCTGACTGGTGACCTTAGCATCAATAATGGTGCCGTTTTTCTCATGGTCAGTGAGAAGATCCGTACGCTCGAAAACGATGAGCGCACCGGTCTTTTCCCCGGAGAGAACACGGCAAGCCTCCACAGTTTCGTGAATGACGGAATCGATCTCACGCTGTTCTTCCTTAATGAGGAGGATCTCCTTAATGGACTTTCCGCCCAGCTTTTCAAGCATACGGCGAAGCTCCGGCTGGAACATAATGAGAAGGGCCAGCAAGCCGATCTCCAGCACGGATTCCAACAGGAAATTCATGAGATACATGTTGAAAAAGCCTGTGACTACATACAGCAATACGATCATGACCACACTCTTGGCAATACGTTCCGCCGCAGTGGTGCGAATCATGTTAAAACCGCCGTATAACAGTGCCGCAACCAGGAGGATATCCACGATATCCATGAATTTAATTGTAGGGATCATCGCTCCGATATCTCGGATAAATTCTAATATAGCATCCATAGGCAATACTCCCCTGATTCTATTATTAGATAATTATATCCGATTTCTCTCACAATAGCAAGTGTTAAACACAGCTTTTTTTAGGATTAAAATATTTTTTTACAAATCCGCAAAAATTCCATAACTTCCCCTTCCCTGTTTCGCTCGGAAAGACTGACTCGCAGGGTTCCCGAAGGGGCTGTTCCGGCACTTTCGTGGGCCAAGGGCGCGCAGTGTAGCCCCGCTCTGACAGCAACTCCGCGGTGGGCTAAAATTTGCGCGATTTCCTCGGGATCACGCCCCGTAACCGTGAAAGACAGAACGCCGGTCTGATCCTGCCCCCTGTACATCACCACATTGGGATACCCGGACAGGCCCTTTATGATGGTCTTGAGGAAATACCGTTCCTGTTTGAGAATATTCTCCGTGCCGATTCTTCTCACATAGCGCAAGCCCTCCAGCAAACCTGCGATCCCACAGACATTATGAGTCCCTGCCTCCAATCGATCAGGCAAAACCTCCGGCATCTGTCGGTGCACGGAACCACTCCCCGTCCCTCCGTGGATCAGGGGTTTGCCCCTGTGGTTACACAGGAGGATCCCCGTCCCCTGGGGGCCATAGAGTCCCTTGTGTCCCGGCATGGCAATAAACGCCGCCCCACTGTTTCGGAGGGAAACCGGCAGTGTTCCCGCCCCCTGGGATGCATCCAGGATCATGGGCACCTGCCACTTGTTACACAGCTCCGCAATTTCCCCAATAGGCATAGGGTATCCAAAGACATTGGAACAGTAGGTGCACACTACCAATTCCGCCCCCTGAGAAAGTGCTGTAGAAAAGTCCTCCACAGCCTGCTCCGGACAGAACAGTTCCCGTCCGCAGATCCGAATATCTGCGCCCATGGCATAGAGTGGTCGCACCACTGCATTGTGCTCATAGCCTGAGATAGCAACCCTCATCCCCGGGCTACATAGACTGTTTATGGCAATATTCAGACCGTGGGTCGCATTCATGGTAAAGACCACCTGCTCTGCCTCCGCTTCGAAGAGCTTGGCGGCCTCAAGACGGCACAGATGCACCACTTGCGCCGCCTTGGTTGCAAGTCTGTGCCCACCCCTTCCCACACTTGCACATTCCCTCATGGCACGGAGCATTCCTTGGGCGACCTGCGGTGGCTTCAGGTAAGATGTTGCGCCGTGATCCAGATAGATCATGGGATCAACTCCTTCCATTTCCCATCTTGCAAGAGGTAGAGCTTCTCAAATTCCTCGGGCAACAGTAAAGCGCCATAGCTACGCATCCGTCCCTCGGGAACAGGGATACAATATCCACAGCCCTGTTTCCGCAAATGCTCCGGGGTTCGTACCGGTGTGGCAGAGATCCCTCGCTCTCTCAGCTTGCCACTTGCATTCATTGCCGCAGTCATGGATCGAAAGGTATAATAATAGATCGTCATATTCCTCCCCTCCCGACCCATTCTATGCAGGAGCAGTTATTATGTCACATTTTGGCACATTTTTCTCAACTTAACACAATCTTAATAATTTCTGCATTGATATCTTAATATTTAATTTGTATGATATAAGTGTAG
Organism: Faecousia sp.; assembly: GCA_045660585.1. Lineage (GTDB taxonomy): Bacteria > Bacillota > Clostridia > Oscillospirales > Oscillospiraceae > JAZOXB01. The sequence goes on from JAZREB010000456.1 coordinate 11,466, forward strand.
TTGTTGAGTTTTTCTTTTTCTCCTCTTTTTCTTTTTTCATTTTCCCTCTTTTTCTAACCCCCCCGCAGGTAAGTGCCCCTTACCTGCGGAAACACTTTCTCCTAAAATTTGTGCGAAACCGAGGTAGCAGAATTTGCCACCTCGGTTTCGCACTTTCTCATATGCACTTACTTCTTACCAATGAAAAAAGAACGGATCGCTCCGTTCTCTTTTCATTGGGTTTCTTCTACCTTACCGTCGATCACACGGAAAATGTGATCGCACTTTTCGATCGTGGTCAGGCGGTGGGCTACAATGATCATGGTCTTTTCACTGCCCAGAGTGTTGATCGCCTCCATAACCGCATTCTCCGTTTCGTTATCCAGGGAGCTGGTAGCTTCGTCAAAGAACAGGATCTCAGGATCCCGATACAGGGCTCTGGCAATGCCGATACGCTGGCGCTGACCGCCGGAAATGCGAACACCCCGTTCTCCGATCACCGTATCCAAACCGTCCTTCAGCCCACGGACAAAATCCCCAAGCTGGGCGTTATCCAGCGCTCTCCACAGAGCGATCTCGTCGATCTCTTCGTCGGGAACACCCAACGCAACATTTTTACGAATGGTATCATCGGTCATATAAATGGTCTGTGGAATATAGCCGATATGCTCCCGCCACTGGGGATAGTTTTCGTGAATATCCATGGTGCCGTAACAGATACGGCCCTTTTCCGGTTTCAGAAGACCCAGGATCAGGTCAACCAATGTGGTCTTACCTGCGCCGGTGACACCGACGATACCCACAGAGGAGCCCTTTTCGATGCGCAAGCTGATATTTTCCAAAACGGGCTTTTCCGTCTCGGGATAGGTAAAGGTAATGTTCTCAATGACGATATTCCCATCCTGCTCGGCCGCCTTGGGATTTCTGCGACGTTCTTCGATCTCTCTTTTCCGTTCCTCTTCCAGACGGTCGGACTCGGTCAGATCCTCATAAATCGCTCTGAGACAGGGCATATTATAGGTAATACCGTTAATGTGACCGTTGATTGCATTGGCTCTGGGAAGGAGGCGAACCGCCGCAACAGCAAAAGCGGAAAGGGCAGGTACCACATCTGCCAAATTTTCTCCTACCCAGATTTTATAAGCAATTACCCCCAAAATACTGCCCATGCAAACGGTTTCAATGAGTCTGCCGGGGATGGCAGACAGAACATGATATTTCCGGCGACGGTCAACGAATTCCGTGCCTGCTTCCTTATATACCTGGGCAAAGTATGCTTCCCTACCCATGATCTTAACTTCCTTAATACCACCCATGGCCTGGTGGATCGCCTTGATCATTTTAGCGCCGTATTCCCGGTTATGCTCACCTGCCTGTCGGATCTTTTTCCGTACCACCAGGAAATACAGTGCAGAGCAAAAAGACAACCCTGCCATAATAGCCAGAGTCATTCCCGTATCTACCGCAAAGAGGAATACCACCAGTATCAGGATGATCAGAACATCGGATACCAGAGAGAACATATTGGCTATGACATTAAAGGCGCCGGAAACATCGGAGTTTACATTCCGAACGATCTGGGCAGTATTTCTCTGTAAGTGGAAGGTATAGGGCTTGTGCATATAGCAGTCGATCATACGAGAGCCCATACGGATCTGATTGACACTGAGGAATCGCACACGGATATTGGTCAACATGATGACATACAGGTTTTTAATGACATACAGTGCGATCATGGAAAGGGTCAGGATCAGCAGGATCCCCTGTGTATCCCGCTGACCGAAAATACGCTGGATGAGAATATACCAAGAGGCATTCTCGATTTGATCTATGCTGGTAATGATGGATACAAAGGGCAGGATCAGGGATATGCTGAAAAAGTCCATTAAAGTCTCAATAAATTGTAAGACAAAGATCCCCGCCATTTTCCACCGCTGTTTTCCGGTGAAAACATAGCCGATCTGTCGAAACAGTTCCATATATTCTATTTCCTCCATACATAGGGTATCATTTTTTCAATACTCTACAAGAATATCATAGAAAAATAAAAAAGTAAAGGTCTATGGTATTGTAAATTTCCGATTTATGCATTATAATAGTAAAGTGAAGGGGTATGGGTAGACCTTTTTCCGTCTTCCCTTCCCAAAAACCAAGAAGGGAGTATGGTCTCGCCTATGGTGGTACTGTATATATTCCTGGGCATTTTAGCGATCATAGGGGTGATCGTGGCCGCGCTCCTCGCCCCTGTACGGGTCTATATCCGCTATACCGAAGAAGACGGCTTGCAATATCTCGCCAAATATTTTTGGCACGTTGCTCTGGACTCAGAGGATAGCGCCTATACGCAAAGTGCCGGTACCGGCACCTCCTCCGGCCGTAAATCCGGAAAGCGGAAAAAGAAAAAAACCAAATCCGAACTGGAGACTCTCTGCGAGTATCTGGGTCTGGAAGATATCTCCTCCATCACCAACGCCAAAAAGGCCCTGGAGGAAAAGGGCTTGGAACAGACCCTTGCGGATCTTTCCGTAGCGCTGCGCAACTTATTTGACCACTTGGGCAAATTCTTATCCACCGGGGTATTTAAACGCTTTACCCTCCGTGTGGCAGTAGGTGATGAAGATGCCGCCGAAGCCGCCATGTCTTACGGCAAGCTCTGCGGTATCATTTATCCCACCGTAACGTGGTTAGACTCTGTCATGCATTTCCGTCGCAGAACCGTAGATATCCGCTGTGATTTCCAGAGGAAAAGCACAGCCGTCATTTTTGACGGTCAGCTAAATTATCGGCTGTGGCATATCTTGGTATTCTTATGGGTCTTAGATTATCTGAAAAGGAGCATAAAATAATATGAGCCAGCTTCTGAATATTTTTGAATTCACCACCGCCCAGATCCGCACCATTGCATCGGAGCAGTCTGTGGTGGGCACCCCCATCGTTATGGGTGACATTACCCTCTTCCCCGTGTCTAAGCTATCCTGTGGCTTTAGCTGTGGCGGTTCCGACCTTGCCCAGAAGAAAAAGTCCGACGGACTCATGGCAGGTGCCGGCGCAAAGGCCACTAAGACCCCTCTGTCCTTCTTAGCCATTCAGAACGGTAAGGTCTCCATGCTCAGCGTTCCTGCGGAGGATGTTGCCAAATTCGGCCTCATGGATGCGGCTAAGCCCCTCTTAGACACCCTGAAGGAAAAGTCCGCCGCCAAGAAGGCCGCCAAGGCTGAGGCAAAGACCGCCGAAGCCAAGAAGGCCGCCAAGACTGCCTCCAAGCTCCGCAAAAAGAAGTGATCCTCATAGGCTCCAAAGCCACCGCAATGAACAGGGGCTGTTGCACAGATCATGCAACAGCCCCTTAGTTATTATAATTATAAGCCCAGACCCTTTTGCAGATTGACTACAAAGTCCTGTACATTGGTAACGATGCCTCTTGCAGACAGGCTACCACGGTCAGCCAGCTTGTTGACGCAGAATTCGGAAATATCTACGCAGTAGAAGTAGACCTGACGAACAGTACCGTCGGGCATGACCCGATAAGAGGGAGTCATGTTGCCCGTAGCAATGGTATGGAGCATGGTTGCCATGCAGATTACCGTAGTAGCTCCACGGATCTGGTCACGCATGGCGTTCTGTGCCTGATATACATCGCCGAAAACGGGAGGCAGGGGGCCATCATCACGGATGGAGCCGCCCAGAACATAGGGAACACCGCACTTTTCACAGGAGTAGATAATGCCGTTATCGATCTTCTCGTTCTCGATAAACTTGGCAACACTGCCGTGATAGCGAACGCGGTTAATGAGATCCAGATGGTTATAGTGACCGTTGGGCATGGATTCCTGGGTGTAAATATCCTGACCCAGAGCAGTACGGAGATATGCACCCTCTAAATCATGGGTAGCCAGAGCGTTACCTGCCAGAACGGCGTGTGCATAGCCGTTCTCGATGAGCTTGGACATAGCCTTACGAGCATCTGCGTCGAAAGCAAAAGCGGGTCCCAATACCCAAACGATTTTGCCGTGATCTCTTTCGTGCTTCAGGAGTTGATAGATCTCGTCATAGTCACGGGAGAAAGCGGTCTCACGGGATCTGCTCTGACGGAAAGCAAAAACATCACCCTGTGCCTTCTTCTCGTTGAAGCCGTTGGCATGGACGTAGATGCCCTCTTCGCAATTCTCGGTTCTGCCGATCACTACAAGCTCACCCTGCTTCAGGTTGCGGAATTCCAGTACATGGATCTTTCCATCCTTATAAACGGGAACGCAGTCCATACGGCTCTCCTCTGCCATGAGCCACTGACCCTCTATCTTAAAATATTCGGGGAAAATGCTCAGTGCATGATACTGCTCCGGTGCAACACCGTCAAAGGGTGCGGGAACTAAAACTGCATCGGGAGCCTTAACAAACTGCTCCTGTGTAAAATCGGGTGCGGTATAAGGTTTCAGTTGAAACATAGGAGTATGCCCCTTTCTTTTCTATCATCGTGCTATACTGCCAACCTGTATCGGCAATCACTATCTCAGAGTATAACCGATTTTCCTCCTATTTGCAATAGGCGAATCTCACGATTTTTCATATTTTCACAGAAAGGAGAGATTTCTCTTCTTATGAATGCCCTTACAATCGGAATATTTGCCCAGGTCGACGCCGGAAAGACAACCCTTTCCGAGGCCATCCTGTACAAAACCGGCAATCTTAAAAAGCTGGGTCGGGTAGACCATGGCAATGCTTTTTTAGACACCCACAGCATAGAGCGTGCCAGAGGGATCACCGTTTTCTCCAAAGAAGCTATTTTCTCTACCGGCGACCGTAGCTTTACTCTACTGGATACCCCCGGGCATGTAGACTTTTCCCCGGAGGCAGAGCGTGTCATGCAGGTGCTGGACTATGGGATCCTGCTGATCTCCGGCACAGACGGAGTACAAGCCCATACCGAGACTTTATGGAAGCTCCTGCGCCGATATCATATTCCTACCATCCTGTTTTTCAACAAAATGGATCTGCCGGGAGCCGAGAAAGAAAAGCTCCTTGCCGATGTTAAAAAGAACCTCTCCGACCGTTGCGCAGAGCCTACGGATACAGAGACTCTTGCTATGTGTGATGAAGCACTGCTGGAAACCTACTTAGACGGAGGCACCATCCCCACAGAGGCCATTGCAAGAGTCATCTCTGAAGAAGGCTTCTTTCCCTGCTACTTTGGTTCTGCCTTGAAATTAGAAGGGATCGACACCTTCTTAAAGGCACTGAATACCCTGACCCTGCCCCGAAGCTACCCACAATCCTTCTGTGCACGGGTCTATAAGATCTCCCGTGATCCCATGGGCAATCGTCTGACCCACCTAAAGGTCACAGGCGGCAGTTTAAAGGTTCGTTCCCCCATTGCCTATAAGGATACCGAGGAAAAAATCACCCAACTCCGTCTTTATTCCGGTCAGACATATCAGGTAGCAGACACCGTATATCCCGGTCAGGTCTGTGTTGCTTTAGGTCTGAGTCAAACCCTTCCCGGTGATGCGCTGGGATCAGAAGAACAGGGTGCGCCTCCCGTCCTGACCCCTGTTATGACCTATGGGCTCCTCCTCCCCCCCGGCACCGACGAACGGATCGCCCTGCAAAAGCTGAAACAGTTAGAGGAAGAAGAGCCCCTCCTGGAAGTGGTGTGGGAAGAACGGCTCCGACAGATCCGTATACAGCTCATGGGGCAGGTACAGTTAGAGGTCCTGCAAACCCTCATAATGGAACGATTTGATATGGAGGTAACCTTTGACAAAGGTCGGGTCTCCTACCGGGAAACTATTTTAGCCCCCGTAGAAGGGGTAGGACATTTTGAGCCCCTGCGACACTATGCAGAAGTACACCTGATTTTAGAACCCCTTCCCCGTGGAAGCGGACTGGTCATAGACACCCTCTGTCCCGAGGATTCCTTAGACCGAAATTGGCAGAGACTGATCCTCACCCACCTACTGGAAAAGACCCATATCGGTGTCCTGACAGGCTCCCCCATTACAGATATGAAGTTGACCCTGGCAGCGGGACGTGCTCACCTAAAGCACACCGAAGGCGGTGACTTCCGTC
>JAZREB010000457.1:0-13238 GCA_045660585.1 Faecousia sp.
CAGTATCTAAGAACACCATATCATTGCCATGCTGTTGGGCATGACGGATGGCGGCCTTTGCAATTTTTACGGGGTTCTCCTGTCCCATCTGGAACACGGGGATCCCTAACTGACCACCTACAACCTCCAACTGCTTAATTGCGGCGGGACGGTAAATGTCACAGGCAACCAGAAGGGGGCGCTTGCCTTGTTTCTTGAACATGCCGGCAAGTTTTGCTCCGTTGGTGGTCTTACCTGCGCCCTGGAGACCTACCAGCATAACTACGGTAGGAGACTTGGGGGAGATGGTAATGCGCTGATTTTCGCTACCCATGAGCTTGACCAGCTCTTCGTTGACGATCTTGACGATCATTTGGGCGGGTGTCAGGCTCTCCATAACATCCTGACCGACACAGCGTTCGGACACGGACTTGACGAAGTCCTTGACTACCTTGTAGCTGACGTCGGCTTCCAGAAGGGCTAAGCGGATCTCACGCATGGCCTCCTTGATGTCGGATTCAGACAGCCGACCCTTGCCGCGGAGTTTTTTGAAAGCGGCATTTAATTTAGCGGTTAAACCTTCAAAAGCCATTGGTTACTCCTTTACGGAAGAAACGGCGGACAGAATTCGTTGGGCGTTCTGTCGCACCAGAATGTCCTCATGTTGCGCAAGTGCGTGGGCGGCGGAGCGGATCTCGTCCATGGTGCTCCGAAGGGCCTGCATTCGCTCTACACAGCCGGTGGTTTGCTCCATCTGCTGTAGGATGCCCTCTGCCCGATTGATGGCATCGTGTACGCCCTGACGGGAGATGCCCTCTTGCTCTGCGATCTCTCCAAGGGAGAAATCCTGATTGTAGTATAGGTCAAAGTAGCTCTGCTGTTTTTCGGTTAAGAGGCTGCCGTAGAAATCAAAAAGCAACGACATTTTAAACGCATCCTGCTTCAATCCCAAACGCCCCTTTCTACAATGCTTGCCTATTGTACTACATAATCGTGGGTTTGTCAAGAGAAAAAACTTGACACATCCAAAAGTTTTTCATATTTCTTGTGAAAAATTCATAATGTAAAGGGAGGTGAAGGAAATGAAACGAATCATTAAGTGGCTGATCCCCCTCTGTATCCCGGGGATCCTGTTGTGTCTGATCCTATGTAGGCGACCCGGACAGGAAAAGGTTCTGGAAACGGCATCTTGGGGACTCAGCTTTCCCAAAGAGGGGGAGTCCTCTGTGGGGAATGTGAGCAGTGAGGTTTTAGGACAATACGGCGGAGCCTATATAGGAAATACCGGGGAAAAGAAAATCTATCTGACCTTTGATGCAGGCTATGAAAACGGTGTTACGGAGAAAATTTTAGACACCCTAAAGAAGCACCAAGTTCCCGGAGCCTTCTTCCTGGTGGGGAACTATTTGGAACAGGAGCCGGATCTGGTTAGGCGGATGGCGGAAGAAGGGCATATTGTGGGGAACCACACCTATCACCATTATGACATGTCCAAAATTTCGGACATGGACTCTTTTCGGCAGGAGTTAGAGAGTCTGGAGACGCTGTACCGCCAAGTGACCGGGCAGGAAATGGCCAAATATTACCGCCCACCCCAGGGCTGTTATTCCGAATCAAATCTGAAAATGGCCAAAGAGTTGGGATACCATACGGTATTTTGGAGCCTTGCCTATGTGGACTGGATCAATGACAAACAGCCTACCTCTCAGGAGGCCTTTTCCAAACTGATCCCACGGATCCACAACGGGGCTGTGGTCTTGCTCCACAGCACATCTGCAACCAATGGGGAGATCTTAGATGAGCTCCTGACACGTTGGGAAGAGATGGGCTATACCTTTGGCACCTTGGATGAGCTTTTTGCCCCATAATTTCCAATAAAATTTGTTCAAAGTGTAACCTTGCATCCTTTCTTTCGTACTGATATAATAGAGAATAAAAAGAGAATAAAAAGAGAATAAAAAGAGAAAGAAGGGACTGCATGGAAGATTCTGCTATCATTGAATTGTTCTTTGCCAGAGATGAGCAAGCCATTGTAGAAACCAAACGAAAATTCGGTTCCCTGTGCCTGCAATTGGCAAGGAATGTTCTCCGGGATCCCATGGATGCAGAAGAATGTGTGGCTGATGCCTACCTGGGGCTGTGGAATTCCATTCCCCCGGAGAGACCTACATATTTCCGAGCATTTTTATGTAAGATCGTCCGCAATTGTAGCCTCAAACGGCTGGAATATCTGACAGCGAAAAAACGCTCCCGTGATACGGAGGTCTCCTTTGAGGAATTGGAGGGGGTCCTCCACAGGGAGGATGACCGTTCGGAGCAGGAGTTGGGAGAACTGATCAATCAATTTTTACATAAAGAGAAGCCCCTGTATCGTCAGGTGTTTTTGCGGAAATATTTTTTCTTTGATACCATTGAGGACATTTCCCGGCGCTTCGGCTGTAGTCAGAGCAATGTAAAAACCATGCTCCTGCGAACTCGGCAGAGACTCAAGAAATATTTGGAACAGGAGGGGATTCGGCCATGAAGGGAAAGAAAATCATTTCAGCGCTCCAATATGTGGATCCCGAGCTGATCGAAGAGGCCATGGAACAGCCCACTCCTGTAGCCAAAAAATCCCGGTACCGCTTTGGTACCCTCATTGCCGCTTGCCTGTGCCTGATCTGCAGTGCAGGTGCCCTGTGGTATGTATATGGAGACAAGTCCTCCTCGCCGGAATTTACGCAGACGCCTACCTTCGCTTCTATTTCCGAAATGGAGCCCATGGAAACAGAGGCAGTCGTACCTACAGAGGGCGGTGTAGAAATGGGAGGACCTATGGTCTCTGACGGGTTCCGCGTTGCCCTGCTGGGAGAGGATAACCTTTCTGCCGATATAGAGGAATTCTTCTGTAATTGGGAGGCTTGGTGTGCTGACAATGAAATGGATATGAACTACTATAACCGGACAGATTTCTCTATAGACGGGGCTGTTGCTGTTATGGAGCAGGCCATTATGGAGGGAAACAATGTTCTCATTCTGCAGGAGCAGGGATATGAGGATATTGCCATGGAGGTCGCCCGGTGGTATCCCGATATTTACTTTATCGTCATGGTCAATGCAGAGGGAACCCAATTGGGTGGGGAGGATGTGTCTAAGCCTTCCAATTTCTATCCCGTTTCCCAATGGGAAGATATTCCCAACTTTATCATCGGGTAATTTTTAAAAGTAATCTGTAACCTATTTCTACCGAAATCGTTCTTATAGAGTGAATGGATGAAAAGGAGGAACACCCTATGAAACTTTTAAAAACAACCGTCTTGTGCATCGTAGTTCTTGCAACGCTTCTGTCTATGTCCCTTCCTTCCGTGGCAATGCCGGTTTGGGCGCGGAGCGGAAGGGAGAATATGGGGATCCTTTCGGCGGATCCCTCCTGTCCTGTAGTTTTGGAGAAGGAAGTGCTGACCTACGACCTGCCCGATTTTCCCATGGGAGAGATCGACGTTCCCAATCCGGACTACAGCGGTACAGTTACCGCGGAGTATACCTTCTACAATCCTACGGCAGAGGAGATTACCATGGAGTTGTTCCTCCCCGTGGGGGACAAGCCGGAATACTACTACGAATGGGCCATGGGGAGTTGCCCCAACAGGGACTACTCCATCACTGTAGAAGGGCAGGAAATCCCTTACGAAGAGAGAAATATTACTGTTATGAGGGATGGAAACCTGAATGCCCATAACTCTTTCGGCGTATACAGCGGAACCTTTACAGAAGATGACTTCTATTCCCCGGATCTGAAAGTTACGGTCTATACTTTCCTCTTAGGACCCGGTATGGCGGCCATGGACGGCGAAGAGAGTCGCTACTGTGGGTTCACTGTCCCGGAGGTGGGGGAGGGAACCAAGGTGGCATTCCGGAACATGGAATGCTACGGTGTGGATTATAATCGGGAAACGAATGAAGAGACCTCCGTCTATGCAGCCCGGCGGTATGGAACGGATTGGGCAAATCCCGATGCGGAAATGTACCTGCAGGTCTATTATTTGGGAGAGGCTCCCACAGAGCCCCCGAAGCCCAGAGTGTTCTTAAAATGGAACGAAGCGCAAAGGGTCTTCTGGGATGAGTTATTTGCGGGGGACTACCTTGCAAAAGATGGCTACGGCGTAGAAGAAATGACCCTCCTCGAACTGTCGGACTCTCTGTGTCCCCGGGACAGCGGGATCTCACAGGTGGATTGGTATAACGCGTTGGTATCCAAAATGCGCTATGATGAGGCGGAAAATCCCTGTGGCGTCCTGACTCTGACCGGAGGTTGTCTGAAAGGATCGGAGGATCCCTATGAGGAGGAACAATGGTCCTATGCTGAGCATTTCTACCAATACGATTACGAACGCTATATGGACGAAGCTCCGAGCACTATGGTGAAAGGCTATGCCTATTCCCTGACCATTGGCGCGGGGGAGCGTCTGACCCACAGGGTACAGATGCCGGTTTACCCCTCTATTGTGGATTATCCTTTCCTGGAATACCAATACCTCTATGTCATGCCCGAGAACAACCTGTGGCCGGCATCCGGGGAAGTGGAGGTCATTATCAATACCCCCTATACCATGGAGCTTACTTCCGTAGAGAGCTTTGTATGGGATGGGAATTCTTATACCGCGACTCTTAGGGAACTGCCGGAAGGAGTGCTGTATTTTGATCTGAATGCCCCTGCACGGGAGATATCTACAGAGACATCTCCGGAGATAGCAGAGCCTGAAACGGAGGCGCCCCTCCGTGAGGCAGACCCCGTAGCCAAGGAAACCCTGAAACCCTGGATTCTTGCCATAGCCGCCCTGACAGGGGTTCTTGGGGTCGCCCTGCTGATTACCTTCTTTCTCTATAAGCAAAAAGGGTAATAAGGGCGCAAAAACAATTTTAAAAATTTTTTCTAAAAAACGGTAATATTTCCGCAACGATTCCGTCTTGATAGACAGAAGGCCCCAAAAGGGAGAATTCATTTCAGAAAGGAAACTGCGTTATGAAACCTTGGATCAAATATTTCCTCTGTCTTTGCCTTGTGCTGTTTGCTCTTGGCATCCTCCTTCCCGGTAGCTTTGGCTATGCCAACGCCGCGGACATTGGGGAAGAGGGCTACTGGTCTTTTAATCAGGAGACCGGCGTTTTGACCATCTACGGCACCGGAGAAATGGAGGATTACAGTGGTATCGTGGGCTATTATCCCCCCTGGGAGGATTGGGATCAGCAAATTACAGAGGTCGTCATTTCCGAGGGGATCACGGTCATCGGATCGGAGGCCTTCTGCGGATGCGAGAATCTGACCCGTGTGACCCTGCCTTCCACCCTGAAGACCATCAAGGATGGGGCATTTTGGTATTGTGAATCCTTAGAGAGCATTTCTATTCCCAAAAATGTGACACAGTTGGAACCCTGTGCTTTTGATTATTGCAGCAGTTTACAAGAGATCCTTGTACATCCGGAGAATCCCAACTATACAAGTGTCCAAGGGATCCTCTATAATAAAGGGAAAACGGAACTCCTCCGTTGTCCGGAAGGAATTGGCGGATCTGTTACGATTCCGGAGGGAACCGTGAAAATTGAGACCTCAGCTTTTGCCTATTGCACTTCTCTGACAGAGGTTCGTCTCCCCGGTACCGTCCGGGAAATGGGATACTCCGTATTTTACGGATGCGCGTCTTTAGAGCATGCAGATCTGAGCGCCCTTAACTGCGGATTTGAAGTGGAAATTTTCGATGGGTGCAGCAGTCTGACACGGATCGATCTGTCCGAAAAGCATCCCACCTATAGGCAGGATGCCCAAGGCGCTCTGTATAGCACGGATATGACCCGTCTCATCTTCTGCCCCGAAGGATTCAGCGGAACCTTTGTGATCCCCAACGGGGTCAAAAGGATAGAATCCTATGCTTTTGAAGGTTGTACATCGCTGAAAGCCGTAAAGATCCCCTATGGGGTAAAAGCCATAGGAGAATCTGCCTTTGCCAAGTGCACAGCCCTGGAAACTGTTAAGATCCCTGCGGGAGTAGAGGACATACAGTACTGTGCTTTTGCAGGATGTACAGCGCTGACTTCCGTTGCCCTTCCCAAGGGGATCGAGACCCTCAATGCACTTTCCTTTGAAGGCTGTACCTCGCTGAAGACCGTGGAGATCCCCGAAACCGTAATCGAGATGGAAGGCGGTGTGTTCCGCGGTTGTACCGCCCTCCAAAGAGTCACCATGCACTATGGACTGCAGTACCTGCATAGCGAGGCTTTTGGAGGGTGCGAGTCTCTGGAAACAGTGATCATCCCCGACAGCGTGGTATTCATTGGGGAATACGCCTTTGAAAATTGCTATGGACTAAAGACCGTGGTTATGCCTTCTGATCTCTCTCCTGAGATGGACGATACGATCTGGTGCCGGATGTTTTTCGGTTGTGATAACCTGAGAGAGATCTATTTCAGGGGTACGACGCCTAATGATGCATGGGGACAGTTTTGGTTCCCCTATGCCACCTACTATTATGTAGAGGGGCAGGAAGGTTGGACATCTCCTTCTTGGAACGGCGTCCTTACCGCTACTTGGTCCGGCTCTGTTATGACGGATATTTGGGAAACGGACTACTACTATACTCCCGTAAAGTGGGCTATGGAAGCCGGCATTACCACCGGTGTGGGCAAGGAACGGTTCCGTCCGGAAGATTCCTGCACCCGAGGGCAGATCGTGACATTCCTGTGGCGCGCTGCCGGTTGCCCGGAGCCTGAGACTACGGAATGCCCCTTTACGGATGTTTCCGAAGGCGCATATTATTATAAAGCTGTCCTCTGGGCAGTAGAGCAGGGCATCACCAAGGGTGTTGGTCGGGGACGATTCGATCCCGAAGGCACTTGCACCCGCGGTCAGGTTGCGACCTTCCTGTGGAGAACGGAGGGACAACCTGCTCCCACGACCGGGGAAGCAATCTTTACAGATGTATCTGCCGATACTTACTATGCACAGGCAGTGCTCTGGGCAGTAAAACAGGGGATCACCAATGGTGTAGGAAAGGGCAGATTCGACCCCGATGGTCTGTGTACCCGTGGTCAGATCGTGACCTTCCTGTGGAGAAATGCAGGGGAGCCTACAGTAGGCGCAGACCTGTCTCCCTACTGTACCGTGCTCCATGAAAAAATGGCAGATCCCGAGTTTGACAGCAGGCTCCAAGAGGGTATGCTATGCGATCTGGACGGAGACGGAGTACAGGAACTGATCCTGACAGACTTCGGTAACAATTGGATCTCCTGTGATGTGTATACCATCCGAGATGGCGAAATTGTGCCCCTAATGGAGAGAGAGGGGATCAAATACATGGTGGGAGGCAATTGGGGCTGCTCCGGTGTGGCAGAACTCCAAGGAAAGCTCTATTTCTACACCTACGGGCGCAGTAGCGAGCCCTTAGGCATTGAGGGATACGAGTATGTCTGGCAGGACATCATGACGTGGAAATTCTATTCCTTGGAAACCGGAGAACTGTCCCTAAAGCAGGAGGTTCACTTTGACGTAGTAGGAGGATATAGCGGAACAGAATATATCATATTACCTCAGAGTGGCGGAACCATAAACGGGGAAGCTATAACCCATGAGGAATATGTTCTGTGGGAGGATTCTATATCCATCCTCCGCTCCGTTGACGGGTTTAGCGTCCCGTATGATGATTGCATCGGCTTTACCCTTGAGGAGCTGTTACAGATCTGCAAATAAAACAGAGTAGAATCCGTTCCGGGCTACCTCTCACGTTATGGGAGGTAGCCCGGAACTTTTTTAACGTCATATGCATTCTTGCCGAAGGGCTTCGATGGGATTGTCCTTCCGCAATTTGGATGCGGCATAGAACATGGAGATAAAGACAATTAGGAACACCGTAATTCCTGCGACGATCACAGACTCTGTGGGGAAGATGTACCCCTGAGTTCCGCTGTCTGCGGCGATTTTTTGGATACCGGCATTACAGAGGAGTCCTAAGGGCATGCCCCACAACAGAGCCTTGCTACCGTAGGAGAGACATTCGTAGCTGAGCATTTTCCCCACATCCCTGTTGCGGAAGCCTACGCTCTTGAGCATGCCGAAGTCTCTGCGACGGAGGGCCACGTTGGTAGACAGGGTGTTAAAGATATTGGCAATACAGATCATACTGATCAGAATGATGAAGCCGTAGGAGAAAATGTCTGCCACCATAACAAAGGCTCGGGCAATTTCTTCTTCCTTGCGGTAGTCGGTGTAGCAGTCCTCGCCAAACTCGGCTTGCAGATATGCCAGAGCCTTGTGGTAGTCTGTGGCGCTGAAGCAAAACAGTCCCTCTTCCCTTATGTCCTCCGATGCGGCAGACAGGGGGAGGATCAGCACAGTATAATAGGGTGTCTCTTTGACGTATTGTGCAATGCCGTAGGGGAGTTCTGCAATGGTTTCTCCCAGTGCTATGGAACGCATTTCTGCCGGCTCTGTGCAGATGGGGCTTTCTTCTGCCGATCCCGTTATAGGATCTATGGGATAATAAGAGGCAGTATATTGTCCATTCTGTTCCGTCCATGAAACTTTATAGGATAGAGCGTTCTCTGTATCTGCTATGGTATGGCCTTGTGCATTCTCTCCATAGGGAGTCAGGGTCAGGATGACCTCGCCTTTCTCATTTACGGTATAGGAATAGGTGTGATCCCTGTGGGTGCCGAAGGGGGTCAGACCCTCGGGCGCTTTGTCGGGGAATAAGATAAGCTCCGTGGCTGTGGAGGAGAAGGGGGCATAATGATAGGTATAGCGGTTATAAAATCCCTGCTTGTCTGTTTGTGCATAAGTGCTGACTTCTTTATAGCAGACAAGGGCCTTGGGGGTGTCGGGATCCTGATAATCCGTCGGATCCAACCGGGCAGATTCCAAATACGCAGAAAATACAGTATCTTCCAAATAATAGACCTGAATGCTTCCTACAGGGGACACTGCTTGCTCGTAGAACTTGCCGAGCTCTTCTCGGTAGCGGAGGAATTCTTCCGAACGGATGCTGTCATCTATTTGCGCCAGGTAGTAACCCTGGGCCGTATAAGCCCATTGGGATATAAAATCCTGCCCTGCCGGAGCGTTGGCTTCTTCTTGGCGTATGGTACAGGAGAAGTCATAATTCTCTACATTGATGGCCTGATCTGCGGTTTGGCGCAGTCCGACGGTAAAGCCTGTAGAAGAGAGGAACAGAACCATACTAATGACCAGAGAGATCAAGGTTGCACGGTATTTACCCTTGCTGACACGATAATAGCTCTTAGCCAAAGTCCCCGGCAGACCGAAGAGGGAATGGCCTAACGCTTTCTTTCTTTTGGGAACTCTGTAGTCCTGTGTCTGACGGATGGCCTCCAGGGGGGAGATCCCGGTTGCACGTTTGGCGGGAAGTGCCGTAGACAGGAGCAGGGTCAGCAGAGCCAGGATCCCACCGATCACAAGGGCGGTAGGGGAGAAAACACCGCTTAGTTTTGATTGCACCGAGTATCCTCCCATAATCAGGGTGAGCCGATCCCGGAGGAAGAACAGGGTCAGGGAAATCCCACCGTAACCGAACAAAACGCCTATGGGGATCCCCGGTAGAGCCAGGAACATGGCTTCTGCATATACCGCCCTGCGGAGCTGTTTTTTCGTAGCACCGATACAGGACAGGAGGCCGAATTGCTTGGTACGCTCACTGAGGGATATGGAAAAACTGTTGTAGATCAGACTCACAGATCCAACCACAATGATGGCGCACAGGACTACCGCCAGCCAGAAAATGATCCCCGTAAAATTGTTATATCGGAACTGTCCGTAGAGAGACAGCAGGGTTTCGTTTACATCAATATCATGCAATTCCGGGCCACGGATCACATCCCAGACCTTTCTCGGGGAGGTTTTGATAAAAGCGCGGTACCACAGGGGCGAGCCCTCTTCTCCGTCTGCAAGGGTGAGTATGGGATAGGTGTCCAAACCGTTGTTGACTGTGAGCACATCCTCGTCCATATAGCCGACGATGGTGTACTCCCCTGTGAAAGGCTGAGCCTCTCGGTCAACTGTTTCAACCGTTGGATAGGCGGAGCATTGCCGTAAAAGGGTCAGGGAAACGGTGCTCCCGATTTCTACATCCGAACCGTATTCCTGCAGAACAGACAGAATACTTTCATTCAGTAGGAGCTCCCTGCTGTTTTTGGGATAGCTACCCTGAGACAGGCGGATGGGCATGGTGTCAAAATAGGTAGCGTCTGCGGCGGCCAGGACAAAGGTGGATAGGGGAGAGTCCCGATCCTCTGCGGTTTTCAGATACCCAAGGGCGCAGTAGCTTGCAAGGGAGGTGATACGGGAATCTTCCCTGAGAGAGGACATTTCCTCCTGAGACAGCCAATCACATTGGACAAAGTAATCGCCCCTTCTTGCAATTGTGCCTTCTTTTAAAAAGTCCCACAAACTGACGGTGAAGGTAGTCACCGCAGTAAACATTGCCGCAGAGAGGATCACTCCCAACAAGGTTACCAGTGTACGGCTGGGATTCTTCTCCATGGCCTTTCGGGTGAAACGGGAGAGAATGTTCATCGGATCACCTGATCTTTCACGATTTTTCCGTCTTCGATGGTCATGATCCGATCTGCTTGCAGAGCGATGGACTCATCATGGGTAATGACGATGAGGGTCTGGCCGTAACGGCGGTTACTCAGCTTCAGCAGTTCCATGATTTCCTGAGAATTGCGGGAATCTAAGTTTCCTGTGGGCTCATCTGCCAAGACCACGGCAGGGGAATTCATGAGAGCTCGACCGATGGAAACTCGTTGCTGTTGTCCGCCGGATAGCTGATTGGGCAGGTGGTTTTCCCGATCTGTCAGCTTTAACAGGGTCAGCAGATCCTTCAGATGGGCTTCATCTACCCGTCTGCCATCCATGAGAACCGGGAGGGATAAATTTTCCCGTACATTTAATACAGGAATCAGATTGTAGAACTGGTAGATCAGACCTACCTGACGACGGCGGAAAATCGCAAGCTGATCTTCCTTTTGGGCAAAAACATCCTGGCCGTTGAGATAGACCTTGCCGGAGGTGGGGCGATCCACTCCTCCCAAAATATGGAGAAGCGTGGATTTTCCTGAACCGGAAGGGCCGATAATGGCAAGAAACTGCCCCTTTTCCACAGTAAAAGATACGTCATCCAGTGCATAGACACGGTTGTCGCCTTCGCCGTATATCTTACACAAATGCTCAATGCGTAGTAATTCCATAATAACAGCCTTTCTTTTGTGATATGGAAGGGCCGAAGCCTTTCTTACCATAGACTATACAGGAAAACTGTGACCCCGTAGTGAGGGATGGGTGAGAGAACGGTCACAGGATCTGTTTGTAGAGTTTCAGGATGAATTTTCCGCCGTTTTCTGTGTTCTCGGCTTTGATACTGCCGTTTTGTGCAGCTAAAATGCTACGGGACAGGGACAGCCCGATCCCACAGCTTTGGGGATCGGCATTTTTGCCACGATAGAATCGCTCAAATATTCGGGGTAATTCCTCCGGGGGAAAACCGCCACCTTGATCCTCTACGGCGATCTCTGTATAAATGGGGGTATCTCTTCCGGTGAGAGTGATGTGTCCCCCTTGGGGAGTATGCTCTATAGCGTTTTTTAGCACATTGCCGATGGCTTCCGATGTCCAGATGGGATCACAGAACACCTGACAGTCTGCACATTGGAGGGATAGGGTCTGTTCCTGCAATTCCATAGCAATGGCAAAGGGGGCTGCAGACTGTTCCAGCAACTCCTTAAGAGAAATCTCTTCTTGCCGTAATTGCAGGGTTCCTCCGTCTAACTTGGACAGTTTCAGCAGAGCCTCGGTCAACCACTGGGTTCTGTGGAGCAGACCGCGAAAATCCCGCAGAAGCTCCCTGTGCTTTCCGG
Source organism: Faecousia sp. (assembly GCA_045660585.1). Classification (GTDB taxonomy): domain Bacteria; phylum Bacillota; class Clostridia; order Oscillospirales; family Oscillospiraceae; genus JAZOXB01. The sequence continues at coordinate 11,881 of JAZREB010000457.1, forward strand.
GCTCTTCTTCCGGCTGACTCAAAAGGGAAATGGTCAGGTGCATGGCTGTAAGGGGCGTACGGAGCTGATGAGAAATATCTGCCAGAGCGTCTGCAAGAAAGGTTTTGTCCTTTTGCAGAGCGTTAAGGGTGTCGGTCAGACGTTGGGTCAGCTTTTCCACCTGATTGGCTAACATGGACAGCTCGCCTTCTTCGTATGCCTCTAAAGGGAGGGGGGTGTTGTGGAGCAGGAGCGCATCTAAATCCTCGCTGATTTTTTGGAGCTTTTTGTACCGTGAGCGCTCAATTGTAACAAACAGAAAAGAAAAGAATGCACAGGCAACCAAGACCCACAGCCCTGCGACTCGGCTGTGCAGGAATGCTCCAACACATAAAATACCGCTAAAGAAAATGTAGCAAAGAGTGGACCTTTTCAGTTCTTTGTTCCGAAAAAACATAGTCAGTCCTCCAGACGGTAGCCCAAACCCCGGAGCGTTTTTAGGTGACGGGGATTTTTGGGATCATCTTCGATCTTTTCCCGGATTCGTTTCATATACACAGTCAGAGTATTGTCGTTGACGAAATCTCCCCCACTGTCCCAGATCTCCTCCAGCAACCGATCACGGGAGAGAAGCTCTCCTTTGTGTTGCAGGAGCAGGAGCAACAATTTATATTCCAGAGCCGACAGAAATACAGGGGCGCCGTCTTTTGTAGCGGTGCCCTTTTGGATATCCACACAGAGGGAACCTACTGTAAGGAGGGATTTGGTGTCATAGTTGCGGCGTAGGACGGTGCGGATCCGAGAGGCCAGCTCTCGGGGGCGGAAGGGCTTGGAAATATAATCATCGGCACCCATATCCAGTCCTGCGACTACAGAAAATTCATCTGTGGAGGCAGTCAGGAAGATCACCGGGATCCCGAATTCCCGTGCCTGTCTGCACACACCGAAGCCGTTCCCTTCCCATAGAGAAATATCTACCAGAGCGAGGGCGGGTTTTTCCTTTTCCATGATAACCGAGGCCTCCTGCTGTCCTGTAGCGGACAGGGTCCGAAAGCCCTCACTATGCAAAAAAGCCGTCAAAGTCCGAATCAGATCCGGATCGTCTTCTACCAATAACAGTTTGTTCATAGCATATACACCTCCATACATATCATACCACACATGACACCCGGATTCCATGAGAGATTCGTCACAATCCCAAAAAGATCTGCAATTCCGATTTATTGAACTGTTTACCTATGCGGTAGGCACTAAAGCCTCCCTTGTGTAAAGGGAGGTGGCACGGCATAGCCGTGACGGAGGGATTGTGCGGTAGGCACTATAACAAAAATATAATCAATGCGAAAACGAACAATTTTCTATAAAATTTCTACGAATTC
>JAZREB010000458.1:0-2225 GCA_045660585.1 Faecousia sp.
TTCCCGAGCCTACCCCGGAGGAACAGCTCATTGCAGAGGAAGAAAAACGTACCTTGCATAAGGCACTGAACCAACTGCCGGAGGATCAGAGAATGGTTCTTCATCTGGTGTATTTCCAGGAGCTAAGCTGTGAAGAAACGGCTCATGTTCTGAAGAAAAATCGGAAACAGGTATACAATCTCCTCTACAGAGGGAAGGATGCCCTTCGCACCATCCTTGCAAAGGAGGGAATAGCGCTACTATGAGAACTCACGAAGAACGTATGGCGGAGATCCACCGCCGTAGTGAAAAACTGATCAAATTGCGGAAGAAAAGACGAATCGCCACACTTCTGACTTGTATTCCTCTGATCCTGTGTGTTGGGATCGTAAGTGGCTTGTTCCTAAAGGGTGGGGGACCTACAGAGTCTATGACAGAGATGGAAACTATACGAGAAACCATTGCTGTTACCGATCTTGTCAGTGTAGTAGAGACAGCTACTGAATTTGCTCCCTATTCCGATTACGAGGGTGTATCTGTAGAAATCTTGTCTGTAGAGCAAGACAATGGCAAAACCATGCTCCGTGTTCTGTGGAAGAACGAGACGGAAAAGGATGTCCTCTTTGGTGCATCTTTCTTTGTGGATACCTACCGTCAGGAGCAGTGGGAAACTTGCCGGGTCAATGAGAGCGTGGTTTTCCCTGCCATCGCTTATACGTTGTCCCCGGGACAGGAACGGCAGGAAGAATATACGCTGACAGGGGTTTACGAATTGCCGGAGGAAGGGATATGCCGATTCCGCACAGAATGTTTTGTTTATGAAACATCGGAAGAGAGTCTGCACTGTCAGTTGTGGGATGTATTTGAAATGAAGTAAGGAGGAATAGGCATGAGAAAGAAAGTATGGATTTCTATGTTAGGATTGGCCCTGATCCTTTCGCTCCTAATGAATCTCACCGGCTGTGTTTCAAAGGTGAGAGCCACGGATCTTATGGATGGGATCCGACCGGGAGAGGTAACAGGAAAGGATGCAGATGGTACATTCCGTTTGCAGGGAATGAACCTTGCCCTAAAGCTCCTGCAAGGCTCCATGAAAGAAGGAGAAAACAAGAATGTCCTACTGTCGCCCCTGTCTGTAGAGTTGGCTCTGGCTATGACAGCCAACGGTGCCGCAGGACAGACAAGACAGGAAATGGAGGGGATTTTAGGGGGCGAGATCCCATTGGAATTGCTCAATGAATATCTCTATACCTACAGTAATAATCTCCCGCATAATGATAACAGTAAATTGGAAATTGCCAATTCTATCTGGTTCCGAGATGATGAGGGCAGATTGCAGGTGGAAGAATCCTTCTTGCAGACAAACAGGGATTATTATGGCGCAAGTGTATACAAATCGGCCTTTGATAGCCAAACTGTGAAAGATATCAATACTTGGGTTTCTGACCATACAGATGAGATGATAGACAGCATTGTGGAAGAAATCGATGAAGATGCAGTCATGTATCTGATCAATGCCCTGGCTTTTGAAGCCAAATGGGAAGAACCATATGAGAAGGAAGATGTTCGTGAGTGGCCCTTCCATACCTATGACGGGCAGGAAATTTGGCTCGACACCATGTACTCTACAGAGGACAAGTATCTGCAAAGCGATACAGCAACAGGCTTTATTAAGGCGTATAAGGACGGCAACTATGCTTTTGCCGCACTGCTTCCCAATGAGGGCGTGGATATTTACGACTATGTAAAGAGCCTCACTTCGGAAGAACTCCTTGGTATCTTGGATGAGCCGGAAGAGGCAGATGTATCTGTGGGTATCCCAAAGTTTACCTTTGATTATGAATTGTCTCTTGTTGAGACACTCAAGAATCTGGGGATGGAAACTGCCTTTGAAGGCGATGTGGCTGATTTTTCCTCTATGGCACACAGTACCATGGGCAACATCTGTATCGGGGATGTGTTCCACAAGACCCATATTGCTGTAGATGAGGCAGGGACTAAGGCTGCGGCAGTTACAGCCGTGATCATGGTAGAGGAATGTGCCATAGAATATCAAGGCTACAGTGTGATCTTAGACAGACCCTTTGTGTTTATGATCCTGGATCAAAATACCAACCTGCCCATATTTATGGGAATTGTACTCAATCCACCATCCTAATGCATATACAAGCATACAGGGCTGTTTCCCATGGAAGCAGCCCTGTTTTTCCTGCTACAAATTCCCGTTTAGCGCACCGTTGGTGCGA
>JAZREB010000459.1:0-6654 GCA_045660585.1 Faecousia sp.
AACTGCTTTTTCTTACATAGGACACCACTTCTTTTCGTAGTAGCCATAATGCTGTTAAGTTAGGTAGCGCCATAAGGGCATTTAAAATATCCGCAAGGTTAAATACAGCAGTTACAGACAGGAAAGGACCAACTCCAAGAGCAAGCAAATATCCCACACGGTACAGGGCTATCCCCTTTCCTCCCGTTAAGTATCGCAAGCATCTCTCCCCATAAAAACTCCACCCAATAATTGTTGCAAAGGCGAAAAAAACCAAACATAGTACAAGTAAGTATGACGATAATCCCTCACTCCACGGAAGAGCCTCTCTCCAGGCAAGTTCTGTCATTGCGCCCCCTTCTACTTTTTGATCCCATACCCCGGTCACGATCAGACACAGTCCCGTAATGGTGCAAATAACTATAGTATCAATAAAAGTAGCGCTCATGGTCACCAATCCCTGTTTAATAGGATCCACTTCGTTAGAAGATGCCGCGGTGATTGCAGAAGTACCCATGCCGGCCTCATTGGTAAATACTCCCCTGCTGATCCCCATGCGGATCACCTGGCGAATAGTGATCCCACTGCCTGCACCGACAATCGCCCGTGGAAGAAAAGCTCCGCGAATGATCAGTGCGATCCCATGGGGAATTTGTTCGTATCTGCAGATCAGAACTCCCAAGGAACAAAACAAATATACCGCAGACATCATAGGAACCAGGGTTTCACAAACCTTAACGATCCGCTTTGCACCACCTAAAAGCACAAGAGCAGTTGCGCCAGTCACTACAATCCCTGTTACTATAGTAACAACCGGATATCCCATAAACACACTGCTTTCCGAGAATAATCCACTAACACCATTTGTAATACTGTTGATTTGGGTTACAGTGCCAACCCCAAACAATCCTGCCACAACGGTGATAAGGGCATAAATCTTCCCCAAAATTGGTTTTTTGACACCATATTTCATATAAGAAAAGGGGCCACCAACTTCATAATTTCCCTTTGGACGATAACGAACCGCCAAAAATCCTTCCGCGAATTGTGTTCCCATCCCCAAAACAGCAGCCACAAGCATCCAAAACAAGGCACCGGGCCCACCGGTGGCTACTGCAGTAGCAACACCCACGATATTACCGGTTCCAATGGTAGCAGCCAAAGACGTACATAAGGCTGAATAGGTAGAAATCCCTTTCCCTTCATCGGACGTACCAATGGATTTTATAGCCTGTGGTAATCTCCGAATTTGGATCCCTTTTAGTCGAATACTATACCATAATCCCACAAACAGGAACAACCCAATTGTGGGCCATCCCCAAATTTTATCTGCGAGAAAGCCAATTCCTTTTTCCATTCATAGCACCTATCCCCTCTTAGCTGAAACAAACCTGAACAAATTGTAAATCTTAAGGAAAATATATTGAAATTTTAACCATTTACGTATACAATGTTAAATTGAAACAATATATCAAAGGAAGGAGATAATTTATGCTCACACTTCATAATATTACAAAAGATTATGCTCTGGGTGACAGTTTTGTAACCGCCCTTCGTGGTGTGGATGTTAGTTTCCGCAATAATGAGTTCGTCTCTATTCTCGGACCTTCCGGTTGCGGAAAAACGACTTTGTTGAATATTATCGGCGGTTTGGATCGTTATACCGATGGTGATCTCATGATTGATGGCATTTCTACCAAAAAATACAAGGATCGCGATTGGGACACTTACCGTAACCATGCCGTTGGCTTTGTATTTCAGAGCTATAACCTGATCCCGCACCAAAACGTACTGTCCAATGTAGAGCTCGCTCTAACGCTGTCCGGTGTCTCCAAAAAAGAACGCAGAGCCAAAGCCATTGCCGTTTTAGAAAAGGTAGGCTTGGGAGATCAGCTCACCAAACGCCCCAACCAGCTCTCCGGCGGACAAATGCAGCGAGTCGCTATTGCACGAGCATTGGTCAATGATCCCTCTATTCTCCTCGCCGATGAGCCTACCGGCGCACTGGACTCGGAAACCAGCGTTCAGATCATGGAACTGCTGAAAGAAGTAGCCAAGGATCGTTTGGTCATTATGGTCACCCATAATCCTGAACTTGCAGAAACCTATTCTACCCGTATCATTCGGCTCCTGGACGGCAAAATCATATCCGACTCTATGCCTTATGACGAACAGCAAGAAGCCACTACGAAAAAGAGCAAAACCAAGAAGCCCTCCATGTCCTTCTTCACGGCTCTTTCTCTAAGCTGGAACAACTTACTTACCAAGAAAGCCAGAACAATTCTTATCTCCTTTGCCGGTTCCATTGGCATTATCGGCATTGCGCTGATCTTATCCATGTCCAATGGTGTTCAGCAATTGATTACACGTATGGAACGGGAAACCCTGTCGTCCTACCCCATCACTCTCGAAAAAACCAGTGTTGATTTTTCTTCTATGATGAATATGGATAGTGCTCTACGGGATGACTCCCTGAGAGATGATGAGCACATTTATTCCGTCAACGTTATGACAGGTATGATGGATACCATGATCAGCGGTTCTAAGACAAATCACCTAGCACAATTCAAAGACTACTTAGAAAGCGGAGAAAGCGGTATCGATGATCTGGTTACAGATATCGCCTATACCTACGAAACCCCTCTTAATATCTACCGAATCAAGCCCGATGGAACCTATATGCAGACCAATCCCAACCGCCTTATGACAGATTTGGGCCTTATGCAAGAAACCACTTCCCTCGTTCCCTCCGGCATGGGTATGAGTGTAGATGTATGGTCCAGATTATCCGATAACCAAGAATTGCTTGCTTCACAATATGATATCTTAGCCGGCCGTATGCCGGAAAAATATAACGAGGTCGTTCTTCTGGTCAGCGAAGAAAACGAGATCACCGACTTTAGCCTATACTCTCTCGGCTTAGAAGACACGGATGCATTGAGCGAAGCACTGCAAAATGCCGCCGCAGGCAAAGAGACTGTTATCAATACCGAAACCCATGTATATTCTCACGAAGATATCCTCTCCCTGGAATATAAACTTCTGGTCAATCCCGAAACCTATGTCCAAGAAGACTCTAAATGGGTGGATAAATCTCAGGACGATGCCTATATGCTGACTCTCCTGAATAACTCCGAGACCATCCATGTTGTCGGTATTCTTCGCCCTGCGGAAAACGCAACCACCGGAACTGTATCAGGTATTATCGGATATCGTAGCGATCTAATGACACACCTGATTGGGAAAGTCAATACCTCCCCCATAGTTCTGGCACAGAAGAACGATCCCGATGTCGACGTATTCTCCGGTCTTCCCTTCGCAACCGAAGACATCAAGGAATCCTACACAGCAGACGAACTCCGTGCTTATGCATCTACCCTGCCGGAAGACAAACAGGCAGAGCTCATGGGTTACTTCGGTCAGTTCACTGCTATGGGATATAGTGAGGATGCTGCCGCGACCCAGTTGATGCACTCTATTTTGGCAGGGGCCGAGGGTACCTATGAGACCAATCTCAGCAAATTAGGTGTTGCAGATCCCGAAGATCCCTCCGCCATTCTCCTCTATCCCACAGATTTTGAGGCAAAGGATCTTATTTCCGACATTATTAACGACTACAATCAAGATAAGGACGAGGCTGAAAAGCTGGTTTACACCGACTACATCGGTCTGATGATTTCCTCTATCACTACCATCATCAACGCCGTAAGCTACATCCTCATTGCCTTTGTTTCCGTATCCTTGATCGTTTCTTCTATCATGATTGGTATTATCACTTATATCTCTGTATTGGAAAGAACCCGTGAGATTGGTGTTCTCCGTTCCATCGGTGCTTCCAAGAGAGATATTTCCAGAGTATTCAACGCCGAGACTCTAACCATTGGACTGACTGCGGGACTCTTCGGTATCGGTCTGACAATACTCCTTCTCTTCCCCATTAACGCGATTATTCTTTCCCTTACGGATCTGTCCAATGTTGCGGTATTGCCCCCTCAAGGTGCAATCCTTCTCATCCTGATCAGCATGTGTCTAACCTTTATCGCAGGACTGATCCCTGCACGGATCGCCTCTAAGAAAGACCCTGTAATTGCGTTGAGAACTGAATAATAACAGTAGAAATGCACAGCGGAATCTTTTCCCTGTGCATTTCTTGCCTTATAATCTTGACATTATAATTATAATTTCGTATAATTCTAATGTTAGACTCTTTCTGGAGGATCTTATATGATCATTGACGAAAAATTCAAGGATGCGAAGCCCGTTGACACCATCGATCGCATTAAAAGTATATTAAACGAACTGGATATTCACTTGGTAGAAGATTGGATCGACACCGGTATTGCCCATTGCCACGGCCTTCATGTACACGGTGATCGTGGGTTCCCATATGCCAACGGAAAAGGCGTTACTGCGGATTTCGCCCGTGGCAGTGCCTACGGCGAATTTATTGAGAGATTACAGAGTGGTCTCTTCTTTTATAAATACCAATCCCTGGAAAACGATCCCGAATTGCTCCTTCATACCTATGCTCCCGATGCAGAGTATCTCACCAAAGAAGAGCTGTTGGAAAACAGTGAATGGATGGATCCCATTGTAGCAACCTATGGCGTGAGCAAAGATGCCATCGCCAATCAATGCGAAATGTACGCCGGTAGCAAGCAGATCCTTGTACTTCCCTATTATGATTACTTCGGTGATAGATATGTAAAGTTGCCTGCAGGTTTTGTGGAACACCTGTATTCTGCCAACGGTTGCTGTGTAGGTAACACTCGCGAAGAGGCATGGATCCATGCGCTGTCGGAGATCATGGAGAGATATTGCTGTATCCGTCTGGTAAAAGAGGATCTTGCCGTCCCTGTTATTCCCGAAGAGGATCTTAAAAAGTATCGATTGGTACAGGAGATCTTAGATACCATTCGAAAGGATGGAGATTGCGATGTAGACGTGGTGGATTGCTCCCTTGATACAGGATATCCCGTAGTCGCAACAAGAATCTTTAACAAACAGACCCACCGCTATCTCTTCAGTATCGGTGCCGACCCCATTCCTGAAATTGCCATACAACGCACTCTAACTGAGGCCTTCCAGGGCAGAACCCTTTCCAAACTCCACCTCTCCGGTAACAACCGTATTCTGAGTCACGCCTCGGATGTTGATATCTGCAACAATGTTCTCAACCAATTGGAAACCGCACAGGGAGCAATGAATGCTACCTTCTTTACAACATCTGACAAGAAACCTGCACAATTCCCCGACTACAGCGACCTAAACAACAGACAACTCGTTCATGTAGTATTAGATTATTTTAAGAACAAAAATCTCCCCGTATATATCCGAAACTATTCCTTCCTTGGTTTCCACTGCTACAAATTCGTTGTGCCCGGATTCTCCGAGTCCAGAGGATTACGGATTCCACAGAGCATCCAGCAATATGCTATCGGCGAGTTAGCAGCCCTTGCTCTGCGGAATATGCGCAGAGCTGATGATGTATCCATGCGAGATGTACTGTTCCACCACAGACTCATTAAAGGCGTAAATTCCCGGGAATATTATTACCCCTTTATTGCAGGGCTCCCTCTCGCCCATGGCGACCATCAGACTTCCGCCGCTATTCACTATGCTTATGCCGCATGGAGATTAAAGAACTACAACGAGACCCTTTCTTATCTCAGTTCTGCTCTTATTTATTGTCAGGAAGAAGACAAGAAATCTTATATCGATTGTATCCGCCACTATATTCGCTATAGCAAGGATGCCTTGAGCCAAGAGCGAATTCTGCAAGTTCTGAATCGGTTTTATGACGAAAAACACATCACCCGCATGCAAAACAGTCTGACTCAATACGGAGACGTTTTCTCCGATCTCTTAATGGCATGCCAGCTTCCCCACTGTGAGAGCTGTCCCCACAGAGATATCTGCTACTACACAGAGTCCAAGCGAGTCATACACAATACCGGTCTGCGTTACAAGGAGTTCATCCACGGACAGGATCGGGATCAATTTACTGTATAATAAATCAAAGTCTGCCACATTTGCTTTTAGAGTGCAAATGTGGCAGACTGCCTTTATTCGATTATGGAAATCATGGAAAGGGATCAAATATTCTTATTCTTCTTGTACAGCACATTCATGCCCTTAAGAAGAAGCTCCTTCTCCAAGATGATTTCGTGTTTGCAAAGAGGGACAATAAACTGTGCAATACCGCCGGTTGCGATAATAGTAGACTCATGTCCCAGTTCCTCCGCGATACGATCAATGAGTCCATCCAACATAGCCGCAGTTCCATACATAGCACCACTGCGCATGCAATCTACCGTATTCCGACCGATAACTTTTTTGGGCTTATCCAAACTAATACCGGGCAACTGAGCCGCGCGACTTGTTAGAGAATCCAAAGAAACCATAACACCGGGCAAAATAACACCACCAACGTATACATTCTCCTCTTCCACAACATCAACTGTGGTGGCCGTACCCATGTCAATGAGGATCAGCGGCGCAGAATACTCTGCCAAAGCCGCCACAGATACTACAATGCGATCTGCGCCAACCTGAGAGGGCGTATCTACACGAATGTTAAGTCCCGTCTTTAGCCCGGGGCCAACAGTCATAGGTTCTTTTCCGATGGCTTTGATCACACCGGTATACACAGAGTTAAAAACAGGCGGAACAACA
>JAZREB010000460.1:0-3593 GCA_045660585.1 Faecousia sp.
GAGGATGAGCAGGATCTGAGCAAGGTCTCTATGAGTCTGGATCTGTATCGCACCTTTACAGAGGGCTTCCTCTCTGCCTGCGGTGACAGCCTGACGGAAACCGAGATCAAGATGCTCCCCATCGGTGCTAAAATGATGACCTTAGAGTGTGGTCTGCGGTTCCTCACAGACTATCTCAAGGGCGACACCTACTTTAAGACCCACCGTGAGGGTCAGAATTTAGACCGTAGCCGTACCCAGATGACTCTGGTTGCGGATATGGAGGCAAAGATGCCCCAAATGGAACAAATCATTCAGGAGGTACTCCAATGAAAGTACTGGTTACCGGTGGCGCCGGCTATATCGGCACCCATACCTGTGTCGAGTTGATCGAAGCAGGTCACGAGCCCATCGTTATCGACAATCTGCGCAATTCCAATCCCAAGAGTCTGGATCGGGTAAAGGAAATCACCGGCAGAGCCATTCCCTTCTACGAGGGAGATGTCCGTGATGAAGCTCTTCTGGAGCAAATCTTAGAGGAACATGAGATCGGCTGTGCTATCCATTTTGCAGGTCTCAAGGCTGTTGGCGAATCCTGCGCCATCCCTCTGGAATATTATGAGAACAACTTAGGCTCCACCATGACCCTGTGCAAGGTTCTGGGGCGCAGAGGGATCAAGAAGATCATTTTCTCCTCTTCCGCTACCGTTTACTCCGGGGATAACGAAATGCCTCTGCGTGAGAGCTCCAAGACCGGCAACTGCACCAACCCCTATGGTTGGACCAAATACATGGGCGAACAGATCCTCCGTGATGTTGCAAAGGCAGACCCGGAATGGTCCGTCATTCTCCTGCGGTACTTTAACCCCGTAGGCGCCCATGCCAGCGGTAAGATCGGCGAGCATCCCAACGGCATCCCTAACAACCTGATGCCCTATATCTCCCAAACCGCCATCGGAAAACGGGAAAAGCTCAGTGTCTTCGGTGATGACTACGATACCCCCGACGGAACCGGTGTCCGTGACTATATCCACGTAGTCGATCTTGCCAAGGGACATGTAGCCGCCGTCAATTATCTGTGCGCCAACAAGGGTGAGGCGGTCTTTAACTTAGGCACCGGCACCGGCTACAGCGTATTAGACATGGTCAATGCCTTTGTAGAGGCCAACGGTGTTCCCGTTCCCTATGTTATCGCCCCCCGCCGTCCCGGCGACCTTGCCACCTGCTATGCAGACCCTGCCAAGAGTGCCGAGGTCTTAGGTTGGAAAGCCACCCACGACCAAAAGGACATGTGCCGCGACACCTGGAACTGGCAGTCCCGGAATCCCAACGGCTTTGATGATTAAATAACCAAAATCGGTTCCAAGGCTCTATAGCCTCGGAACCGATTTTTTGGCCTCAAGCCGCCAAAAAAACCATCCGAGTGTTTAGTACTCGGATGGTTGAAAAATCATACAATTACATTTTGGGGTGTTCCTGCCAAAAAGGCTCGGACATTTTCCTCATTGATAGAATGGAGTCTCTGACGGGTCTCCTTGGGAGCCCAGGCAATGTGGGGTGTCAGGTAGCAGTTCTTTGCACTGAGCAGAGGATTGTCTACAGCAATAGGTTCCTTGGATACCACATCTGCGGCAAAGAATGCAATCTTTCCCCTTTCCAAAGCCTTGCAAACAGCCTCTTCGTCTACCAGACCACCACGAGCAGTGTTGATGATAATAACGCCATCCTTCATCTTGCCGATGGACTCTTCGTTGATCATCTTGACATTCTCCGCCGTCTGTGGGCAATGGAGGGAGATGATATCAGACTCCCGGAGCAGAGTGTCCAAAGATACATACCGGGGATCATCGTGGACATGTCTGGTGTTGTAGATCACCTTCATACCGAAGGCCTCTGCCACCTTGGCAGTTGCCTGCGCAATGGAACCGAAGCCTACCAGACCCATGGTCTTTCCTGCCAGTTCCATTAGGGGGCGATTCCAGAAGCAGAAGTCCTTGCTCTCGCTCCACTGTCCTGCCTTGCACGCGGTATCGTGAGAGCCTACCTGCTGGGTAGCCTCTAACAGGAGGGCAAAGGTCATCTGTGCCACAGCATTGGTGGAATAAGTCCCTGCATTGCAGACGCGTACTCCGTGTGCCTTAGCCGCCTCGATATCAATGATATTGTAGCCCGTTGCCAGAACAGAGATCAGCTTCAATTTGGAAGCTACCTCGAAGGCCTCTGCATTCATAGGGGTCTTGTTTAGCAGAATGATCTCCGCATCCCGAATGCGGTCATGGAGCTCATGGGGAGCAGTGCGATCATATACCGTCAGTTCTCCCATACGGGCAAGGGGTTCCCAACTGAGATCCCCGGGGTTGGAAGCATATCCGTCTAATACTACAATTTTCATAATAATCACCAGAAAGTCTTGGATGCCTTGTTCTGGACAAATGCGTACCAGAGCAGGGTTCCAAAGGGCAGAATAATGGTTGCAATTTCGATAGCGATATGGTTAAAATCCGGGAACATATAGACCCGAATTCCATAGGCAATTGCCATAACCAAGCAAGCAATGCTGAGAATCAGCATCCTGGGGATGATGAAGTCGATATAGGCTCCCTCATCCAGACAGTTCTCCGCAGTGCAACCGGTGGGGAAGAGGAACTTGTTGGGGAACAGCATATATTCCCTTTTCAGGCGGATCACCGTGTACAGACCGTAGCCTGCAACCATTACCAACATAGCAAGAAGAACAACATCCAATATGGTGCCCATGTCTCCCAGAGCTGTTGTTTGTTCTACAGCATCGAATATTCTCATTCCTATTTCCTCCTACTTAGTCCCAGTATTTTTTCGCCGCACGCTTCAGGCACATGCTGTACCACAGGTACGCTACCAGAGGGATCACATACATCAGAAGCATGATTAGAACAGACTGAATGGCTTCGATCACCAATACCGCCAGCATAACAGGCCCTGCCAGAACCATTACCACACTGACAATCGTCAGTCTGGGACGGATGAAGTCCATATACTCTACAGGATCCAGGCAATCCTCCCCACTGCGGTAGTTCGGGTACATTAAGCGGTGGGGAACCAAGTATTCTTCTTTCTTCAGACGATAGACCCCATATAGTCCATAGCAACCGAACAACATGGTCACCACGAAAAACAGTATGGTCGTAAAGCCGGTAAAGCCACTGACTAAGCCCGCTACGCTTTCCGCAGACAGGCCGGCGTAAATCAAATTCATATTTGCCTCCGAGGATAGAAAATTTTTTAAAGCTCTAAAAACTTCCTATGTATTATATCAAGAATCAAAGCATTTTGCAAGAAGGTATTGTAATTCTTTGCTTTTTGTGGTAGAATAAAGTGCTAATTTTTAATTTACATTCTACGGAGTGATGAAATATGTCTAATTTACAGAAAGAAATCAACCGTCGCCGTACCTTTGCGATCATCTCCCACCCTGACGCAGGTAAGACGACCTTAACCGAAAAGTTCCTCCTTTACGGCGGAGCGATTGCCCAGGCCGGTGCGGTCAAGGGTAAGAAGAATGCCCGTGCCGCTGTCTCCGACTGGATGGAGATCGAGAAGCAGCGCGGTATTTCCGTTACCTCTTCCGTTATGCA
>JAZREB010000461.1:0-6960 GCA_045660585.1 Faecousia sp.
AGCGGTTTTATGGCAAAGGAGATCGAGCTGAACTCTGCTGTGAAGCTGCGGAATCTGCCCCTTGGCTCCCGGGAACCGGGCTATGAAAATGCCGATCTGAAACAGCTCAGCTTCGGTACCATCAAGAATCTGGAAACCATTGATCTTACGGGTCTTTCCAAGCTATCGGGAAATCTGGATCTGACGGCCTTTGACGGTCTAAAGGAATTCTACGCCTCCGCCTCGGGGATCAGCGGTGTGATCTTTGCTACCAATGCTCCCTTAGAAACGGCGGTACTTCCCATGGTGGGAACCTTGGTCCTTCGGGGACTTGGGAAATTGAAGAGTCTGACATTTGATCCCCGGAACCTCATGAACCTCCGTCTGGAGGATTGCCCCACTATTGACTCCCTGTCCCTGTGTGCCGATGCAACGGGGCTCAGAAGGGGTCGTATTACGGACGTATCCTGGGATAATTGTAATACAGATCTCCTCCTACGTTTAGCAGGTCTTGCAGGCTATGACGAAGAGGGAAGAGCAGCGGAGCGTTTCGTCTTAACGGGGAGAGCCACGGTTCCCACCATTTGCGCAGACGAACTGGATATCCTCCACAGAGCCTTCCCCAATTTAGAAGTGACTTATGGGGAACTGGTACCTGCGTATACCGTCACCTTCCTAAACCACGACGGAAGTGTGCTGCACAGCAAGTCCGTCCGTCAAGGGGGCACCTGTCCCGACCCCGTAGCCACGGGAGAGATCCCCATGCCCACCAAGGATCCCACCGTAGGGGAGGTATTCACCTTTGCAGAATGGGATCTTCCTCTGACGGATATCCAAGGGGACAAAACCGTACGAGCCCTCTTTTTCTCCAATATCCGTAAATACACTGTCCGCTGGTTTGACGGTTCCCGTCTGTTGCAGACGGATATTGCAGAGGCACACGAGGCCGTTACCTATAAGGGGCCTGAGCCTGTTTCCACAGAAGAGGACGTGATCTGGATCGGATGGGACAAGTCCGATGAAGATCTGGCCTCTGTCACCTACGATATGGATGTTTACGCCATGTACATGTCCCCCTTGGAGCAGGTCACTCCCAAAAGCGGTCATGCCTATCTCTATTCCGACGATCCGGAGGATGATTCTGCCTATACTCTGGGAGAATTTTACACCATCCTCACCAAGGATCTGGGGAAGCAGTATTTCCGATTAGGGGATAAGATCAAAATCAAGCTAAACACTACAGTGGTTACGGATAGGGAGATCGTTCTCAGTCTCTACGGCTTTAACCATTATAGGCTGTCCGGTGGGGACGGAGCCTTTGCAAAGGCGGTATTCGGCATGATCGGTGTTATGAATCTTGATAGAGCTATGCATAATGCTTCCACCAATGAAGGCGGTTGGCGTGATTGCAAAATGCGTAATATTCTGAACAACACCATTTTCCCCATTCTTCCCAGACACTGGCAGGCTATGATCAAAACCGTGGATGTGGGAAGCACTCTGGGCAATGGTTCCAATGAGGTTGGTATCGCACAGGATAAGCTCTTCTTATTCTCCTGGGCGGAGGTGGGAAAATCCGCCTCTCTTCCTTACATATCCGAGGTGGATCCCCAGGCGGAAAACATAACATTCCCTGTTTTTACCGACGATCAATCCCGTATAAAGTACGCCTATAACGGCGAGGGAGATGCAAAAACCTATTGGATCAGAAGCCCCATTGAGGGAACCTCTAACAGCTATTGGAGAGTCGGTAAAACCGGATTGGCAGAAGGCTCCGCATTCTGCTTTGCCTCCTATGTCAGTGGCGGTGGCGTATCCTTTGGATTCTGTATTTAAGGGGGGAAAATCATGCTGTATTTTCGTTATGAAGATGAAGAAAAGGGCCTCATTCGGGATTGTATTCCCGACCCCGTCTATGTCCGCAAGCAAAGCAATGGGGTCATTGTCCGTTGTGACAGCCCCACCCTTGCCCATGGGGTAGTCAGTGCAGACGGGTCGAAAATTTACCGTTTTTGGGGAAAACAGGATTTAGGGGAGGCATATACTCTCATAGATCCTATTACCCAAGGGGAGTACGAAGAATATCTGGCAGCCTTAGAGCCTGTCTTGGAGCCGGATCCCGAGGACGAGGAGCCTGTGGTTCCCGAGGAAATGGAGCCGGAGGACATCTTGACCCGTGCAGAGCTCACAGAGCGAGTCAACCGCCTGGAAGAAGAACTCTCTGCCGCCAAAGCCGCCCTTGGCCTAACGCCGTAAGGTTTATAGCCCATTGTTTCCGCCCGTGGATGAAAGGGTGTGATTTGTCGTTCAAATTTCGATTTATCGAACTGTTTACCGATGCGGTAGGCACTAAAGCCTCCCTTGTGTAAAGGGAGGTGGGACGGCGTAGCCGTGGCGGGGGGATTGTGGGGTAGGGACTATAACAAAAATATAATCAATGCGAAAACGAACAATTTTCTATAAAATTTCTACGAATTCGCCTCATTCTGTGCGCAAATCACCCCCTACTGCGTCAATCCCTCACCGCCTTCGGCGGAGCTCCCTTTACACAAGGGAGCCTTTGGTCTGTGCAAACTTCAAACTGAGCGATAAACTGTAATATTTGCTCCCATGGGAGCAAAAGAAAGGAGGTGGTCGACGTGGAATGGGACGTTATTTTGGAGCTGTTACCTGCAGTAGGCTCTCTGGCAGGAACCCTCATAGGGATCCTCACAGGGACGAAGCTGACCAATTATCGCCTGAAACAACTGGAAGACCGTGTTCAGGCACACAATAATTTAGTAGAACGTACCTATAAGTTAGAGGGGCAGGTCAAAGAATGTGTCCACGATATCCGTGACCTGCGATCTTTCCATCGCCCCTGATTGGGTAAGCTGAGAGGCTGTCGGGTTCGACGCAGCCTTGCTGTCGCAAGGCAAGGAGAACTAAGTTAAAAAGATCGCAAAAGATTTGCTGAGAGGCTGTCGGGTTCGACTCCCCTCAGCTTAAAGGAGGAATGTTTATGAAAAACCATTTTACACTCTGGCTCAAGGCCGCAGGGATCCGCGCCCTGAAAACCTTCGCCCAGACCGCTGTCGGTGTCATCGGCGCCTCTGCCATGATCTCTCAGGTCAGTTGGCAGACGGTTCTCTCCGCCGCCGCACTTGCAGGGATCTTGAGTATCTTGACTTCTGTTGCAGGGCTCCCTGAAGTTAAGGAGGAATAATATGTCCATCAGTTATTTGGATAGACCTATCAAAAACAATCAAAGCTATATCAAAAACGCGCAGATAGCCGACAGCCGATACAGGGATTTCCAAAATCGTGGGCCTCTGGGGGCAGTGCTCCATTCCATTGGCACCCCGCAACCCTCGGGGAAGGTCATTGGGGACTACTTTGACAGCCCTTCTGTAGAGGCTTCCGTTCACATGGTGCTGGAGCCCGGTGGCTTGTGCTACCGTCTCGCTCCCAACAATTACCGTATGTGGCATGTGGGAGGCTCTGCCAACAATACCCACTTAGGGATCGAAATGACGGAGCCCCGTGAGATTTCCTACGACCCCTCTAAGGGCTATCGGGTCACGATCCTGGACGAGGATGCTGTACGAGCCCATGTGAAGGCTACCTACCATAGAGCCGTTGAGCTCTTCGCTCAGTTGTGCCGGGAGTATGGCTGGGATCCCCTTCAGGATGGAGTGATCCTGAGCCATAAGGAATGTTATGCACGGGGGCTGGGCAGTAATCACGGGGATCCGGAGCACCTGTGGGATGCCCTCAAAACCGGATACACCATGGATACTTTCCGATCGGATGTGTCTGCACGTCTTAAGAAGGAAGAGGAAGAAGAGGAGGAATCGGAAATGCGATATTACACCCTTGGGGATCTGCGTTCGGATCCTCGTTCCAAGAATTACCTGCCTACACTTGAAAAGCTGGTGGAAAAGGAGATCTTACTGGGTAAGGGTGGCTCCGGGGATGATCGTATTATCGACTTGTCCGAAGATGCCGTCCGTATCTTAGTCCTTTTAGATCGGGTGGGTACCTTTGACCCCGCCGTTGAGGCTAAGGAAACCGAAGAGAACCCCTAACCAATAAAATCTCATAAGAATATTTGTAAAGCAATCTTCAAATTCCCGTTTATCGAGCTGTTTCCCAATTGTGGTAGGGGCTTTCTTAAGGCTCCCTTGTGTAAAGGGAGCTGTCGCGAAGCGACTGAGGGATTGAAAAAATACCGATTTTTGCACAAATTTTATTGAATTCGGAACATTTACAATCCCTCCGTCACGGCTACGCCGTGCCACCTCCCTTTACACAAGGGAGGCTTTAGTGCCTACCGTGTCGCTAAACTGCTCGATAAACTGTGATTTGCAGAGGCAAGGGAAAACAGCCTATCTTATGCACTCAATTAGAAATGAAATAAAATTGCCGGTAAAGTAATTTCGGGAGACTGTCCGTACCGCAAGACTGCTCGCGGCACGGAGCAGCCTCCCTTTCTATGGATAGGAAAAGCAAATGCAAAGGGGGTATGCATCAGTTTTTCCGCCATATACGCTAATTGCCAAAATAGGATGGGAGGTTAGCAACTGTATTGCAAATTAAACTTTTACATCTTGTTTTCAAACATTTTATTCCTAATTCCTGAAAATAAAGAACAATATCATCAAAGATACAGAACCGTCCCCTGCCCTACAGGTCTGTGTTTGGGTGACCAAACGCGATGCTTGATGGGATAGTGCAAGTTCATTCATTGCTTTTTTGCTTAATCAGGTGATTCTTGGTTTTTTTGTAAATACCTTTGACTGTAGTAAAGTTAAGCCAAACATACATAAGAACAATTCCAACAAAAATCAATTCTATTATAGAGAATATAATGGTTACCAAAGCAGGAATACCTTGCTTACCGTGGTTATATTCTTCGATGCTACGGTAAGTTTCTGTTTCGCTTCGTGCATCAACAACCAAATTAACCTTCCCCAAAATATTGTGTGTTTCTCGGTACCTCAAAGACAATTTGTGGCCTTCCGAAATAAACTTATACAATTCATTAACGGAATACTCTTCAAGTGTTGAACGACTCACAAACAAGTACTTTGTCGAATCCGAAACAACAAACAACCAATTTTCTCTTGGAATTCTAAAGTAGTAAATATCATCAACAATAATATCAATTTGTTTGGTATCATTTACATTGATCTGACGGCTACCTATCAACATATGTTCAAAGGTAAAAACAATTACTATTTGTATTAGTGCCAATACAGTCACCAATCGAAGTATTCTTTTCTCTAATAAAGAAAACTTTGTTTTTTTCATATGTTAATTATCTTCTCCTATAGCTACGCACAACTGAGCCTGTATAAAAAGAAGTAGGAACTGAAAATTTGAACATTCTACCGTTTAAAATCACTGTTCTCTCTTCAAAACAGGCAGGCGACCACAGGTCGCCCCTACGGTGAGATACGATGGTTTATGCATCAAACAGCTCGATAAACTGTGATTTGCAGAGGCAAGGGAAAACAGGCTACCTTATGCGCCGGATTAGAAATGAAATAAAATTGCCGGTAAAGTAATTTCGGGAGACTGCCCCGTGATCTTTGACCGCTCGTAGCACGGAGCAGTCTCCCTTTCTATGGATAGGACAAGCAAATGCAAAGGGGGATATGCATCAGTTTTTCCGTCATATACGCTAATTGACAAAATAGGATGGGTGGTTAGCAACTTTGTTGCAAATTAAACTTTTTCAACTTGTTTTTGAATATTTTGTTCTTAGCTCTCGAAAATGACGAACAATATCTCGCAAGACAGAAAACCGTCCCTTGTCCTACGCTCCGTTCTGCTTAGAAGCGGTGTTCGAGTAATACTTGGATTATTTCCCCTTCGAAATTCAGCTTATAAATATTACTTTCATCATCGCATACATACATCCCTGTATTATCAAAGATGTAGATCCCGTTATATATATTATCACTGATTTTCTCACTTTCTCCGGTAGAAAGAGATATACGCCAAGTACCTTGCAATGTGTCATTTTCAAAGGAAACTCCGGCAAGGCCCAATTTCCCATATTTTTCATACCGTCGGAAGGATATATATGCATAATCTCCGTACACATTGATGGTACTTCCGGAATACATGCAGGGGACATAAAACAGTTCCTGTATACAACCTTCATTATCAATGAGGTAAAGTAAATGCTCCTGTCCTTGATTGTGAACCAAAACACCGTAGTCACAGGGAATCAGTGTTTCATGACCGTATTCAAGTTCTATTATTTCCTCGTTTCCTGCTCTATCGGTTCGTATGATAACGGGATCACTCTTATTCCGGTATGAAAGACTATAGGTATATTCTCCTGCTTGGAACCCGGGGCGTTCTGCTGAGATTACTGATAAATCAGGAGGTATCGCATAATATTCATCGCCTCCGGAAGAAAATCTTATTGTACCGGAAGAGTCGATAAATCGATTGATAATAACCTCCCGCATTGAGGTAATAGTACGTTCTTCCTCAGTATCAATATCATAGGACACTAAGTCATAGGTCCCATCCACATCGTAGTGCCCCGAACTATGTTTCCAATAGTAAATTTGTCCGTTCGCAATAGGTGTATCCCAAATACTATTCTCTATTTTCTTAATTTTGCGTATGGTTCCATTTTCAAATACAGAAAAATAGTCGAGGAGTTTAATTTTATTAGACATTATTGAAGAATAGTATCTTAGAATATTAAAATATAGTTGACCATTCTCCTCTCCCATATAAACATAGGCATCGCTCTGGCAGTAGTTTGCGTAATTGTAGAAGCTGTCTGTTATTACAACCGGTTCTTTTGTTACTTTGGGTGTATTGTGTAGATAGTAGAATGACAACCATAACAAAGATATAAATGCCACAACAACAGAGATAGTGATTACAACCCGTCTTGACATAGCCTATATCCTCCTTTTTATTTTTTCAGCACATAATTGTGGAAAGAGCTATAGTGATCCCACGCGTTGTATT
>JAZREB010000462.1:0-1875 GCA_045660585.1 Faecousia sp.
CGATAAAGGCGCCTCTGCCCACATGACAATCCTCACCGATGATGGCGTGGCGAATGACCGCGTCGGCCTCGATGACCACGTTAGGCATGATCACGCTGTCCTCCACGATGGCGCCCGCCGCCACGGTACAGCCGGTGGAAATAATGGAATGTTTCACCGTGCCGTAGATCTCACAGCCTTCCGCAATGAAGCAATTGTCGGTCTTGGAGCCCTCGGCAATGTATGTAGAGGGCTTGGCGTAGTTTCGGGCGTAGATTCTTGCGCCCTGCTCGCCGTAAATGTTGAAGGCAGGCTCGGTGCCCAACAGCTCCATGTTGGCTTCCCACAGGGAATTGATCGTGCCCACATCCTTCCAGTAGCCCTCGAAGGCATAGGCATAGAGTCTGTGACCTGCATTGAGCAGAGCGGGGATCACGTTCTTACCGAAGTCGTTTTCGCTGGCGGGATCGTTCTCGTCAGCAATGAGGAACTTCTTGAGGATCTCCCACTTGAAGATGTAAATACCCATAGAGGCGTTGGTGCTCTTGGGCTGCTTAGGCTTCTCCTCAAACTCGTAGATGGCGCCGTCCTCACGGGTGTTCATAATGCCGAAGCGGCTGGCTTCTTCCAGAGGCACGGTACGCACGGCGATGGGGCAATCCGCTTCCATCTTGGTGTGGTGGCGCAGCATGGCGGCGTAATCCATCTTGTAGATGTGGTCGCCGGAGAGGATCAGCACGTTGTCGGGGTTGTACCGCTCGATAAAGGCAATGTTCTGATAGATGGCGTTGGCGGTACCCTTATACCACTCGGATTTCGTGCTCTGGGCATAGGGCGGCAAAACCTGCACACCGCCGTGGGAACGGTTCAAGCGCCAAGGCTGACCGTTGCCAATGTACTCATTCAGCTCCAAGGGCTGATACTGGGTGAGAATACCCACCGTGTCGATGCCGGAGTTGACACAGTTGGACAGAGGGAAGTCAATGATGCGATACTTTCCCCCAAAGGGAACGGCAGGCTTGGCCGTATCCTGCGTCAAAACCATAAGACGGCTGCCCTGACCACCGGCCAGAAGCATAGCTACACAATGCTTTTTCTGAAATTTCATCCTTCGTTCTCCTCCATTTTTGTTTTCCGTTTTGTTACCCTCCGCTTATAGAATGTGGTAGACAGAGGGGCTAAGGTCAGGCTGCCGCTGAAGGGCAAACCATGCATCGGTATTTTTTCCGCAGTGACGGCAGGTGTCCATGTTCCCCCACCGCCATATTGCGGAGCATCGCTTTGGAAGACCGCCTCGTAAACGCCTGCCTTCGGCAAGCCGATGCGGTAGTTCTGCCGCTCCACCGGACAGAAGTTGCACACCACGATCACTTCCCGTCCCCGTCTGTCCGTTCGGCGGAAGGCCACGACGGAATTGTCCCGATCGTCTGCGCTGATCCATTGGAACCCGTTCCAATCCCCATCGTTGCTCCAAAGGGGGGCGTTTTCCAAATAGAAGTGGTTCAGATCCCGTACATACTGTTGCATCTGCCGATGCCGGTCGTAGCCGAGAAGCTGCCAGTTGATCTGTGTTTTGTAATCCCACTCGGCAAACTGGGCGATCTCGTTGCCCATAAAGCTCAGCTTCTTACCGGGGTGTCCCATCATAAAGCCAAGGAAGGCACGCAGATTGGCGAATTTATCGTCATAACTGCCGGGCATCTTGTCAATGAGGGATTTTTTCTCATACACCACCTCGTCATGAGACAGAGGCAGGATATAATTCTCCGAAAAGGCGTAGGTCATGGAGAATGTGAGAAGCTCGTGGCTTCCCTTGCGCCACAGGGGGTCCAGCTCCATGTAGCGAAGCATATCGTTCATCCAACCCATGTTCCACTTGAACAGGAAGCCCAAGCC
>JAZREB010000463.1:0-1214 GCA_045660585.1 Faecousia sp.
TCCTGATAGTTGTGATCTACCGTATTGATGTCTGTGAGGAAGCTTAACGTCTCCTTCCATGTATACCGTGCTGTACCCTTGGAATAACAAGTTGCCTCTGTAACCACTTCATAAGTATAATCTTCCTTGTTCAGCGCAGGGAGCTCAATTGTTCCTTCGCCATTACATGCGGTACAAGTGTATACAGCAGTTCCCTTCTCCTCCGCCGTAGGCTCCATGATCACTGTATATGCATAGCTATGACCTATAATCCCGGGCATAGTCGGAGCCCATAAATATCCGCATAATGTACATGTACGAGAATTCTCTCCGCACACGTATGGGGGATTTTCAATATCTACCATATTGTGGGCAGTAGAATCGATAATATAATTGTCTTTGTAGCTATACCCACACAAGGAACAGGTAAAAATGGTATATCCTTCACTGATACAGGTGGGAGGCACGGTCTGTTCCATAAATGCGTGCTCACACCCATTATCCGGGGCATCTTCATATTCGCAGATAAAGCCCATTAAGGCAGATCCGCCCATATCATTCCATTTCCCCTGAGAGTCGAGGATCAGGAAATTTTCGTCCCCGTTATCTGCCGAGCTTGCATTATCCGGCGCACCCTCTCCCCAATTCGCAAATCCAAAGGTTTCCTCTGTGATCCACAGGAAGTTCCCTTCGGATCCCTGGTCCGTTCCTCCGAGCCAAACAGGCTCGGTTCCGACTATGGTAGAGAGAAACTCATTTTCCTCAGCATCCGAAATCGTTACCAAATGACCGCCCTTCGCTTCACAAATAGCCTTTGCAGTATACCATGTAACTCCGTCGGCGTAATACTCATAGGTATGACCGTTCCGGCTCACGATTTTGGATGCCTGGGTCGTATATGTGTCCGTCCGGATCGTAGAGAAGGAAGGTACCACCCAAGTCTCTTCTCCAAGGACACCCTTGGCACTGCCACGGGTCATTCCATCGTAGGACTTCCCTGCCATTGGTCGAATATTTCTCAATTCATACTCCGTACCCACAGGATAATCTACACAATAGCAAACAGCATAATAATCCAAAGCCCCGTTTGAGTCCCAACCTTTCAAATCGATTTTGTGTGCAAACTCCCCATTTATGTATAGGTCTGCATCACCAAATTTGGGGACATCATCCTCTGCCTTTCCATCCAGCGTAGGCTCAATCACCAGAAAAACTTTTTTTGTCCCGCCACCGCA
>JAZREB010000464.1:0-3401 GCA_045660585.1 Faecousia sp.
CCCGTCGGTATTTCCGAGGACGATGACGATGCTATGGCTGAAAAGATCCTGTGAAAACCTATCGAGGTTCGACTCCCCTCAGCTTATGCTCAGAAACTGTCCAAAATCTCAGGAGTCAACTCTTTGGCAAGGGTGGTTGCCAGCTCCGCAGTGCTCTCAAAATCCTCGTATGCAGTAATACCGCTCATGGAGTGGATGTACCGCACGGGAACACCTGCTACCACGACGGGAACGCCCTGCTGTGCCATATTGACAATGGCACCGTTGTTGCCACCGCCCTCGCGGACAGAAGCCTGTGCCTTAATGCCATGCTCCTTTGCAACCTTTAATACCCAACGCTGGAATCTGGGGGTGCAAATCACAGAAACATCCACATAGCGGAACATAGGCCCGCCTCGCAGGGCTGTCTGGATGGCATAGGAATCTGTAAAGGTATCATCTGCGGGACAACCCTCGAAGCAGATGGCAATATCCGGTTTGATCCTATTCACCGCAACATAAATGCCACGATCCCCTACTTCCTCCTGAGAGGAAACAACGCCAACTACATCAAAGGGAAGCTCTATTCCATCCAATCTACGAATGGTCTCTACCATGGCTGCAACACCGATTCGGCAATCAAAGCCCTTGCCGAAAAACAGACCGTGCTTCTCGTCAAATTTGCAAGTGGTGGCAGGAACCACCGGCTCGCCGATACCCATGCGGAAAGCCTCTACCGCTTCCTCTGCACTGCAGGCACCGATATCGATGGTGAAATCCTTCAGGTTCAGGGCAGAACCGCCCTCACCACCGGAAAAATGGGGAGGTTTCAGACCGATAATGCCGCGGACATATTCTCCCTCCGTATTCCGCACCAGAACCTCGGAGGCCGCCAGCCCCTTCAGATCCCAGCCACCCAGTTTAATAAACCGCATGGTTCCGTTGGGCTTAATAGAGTGGGTCATGAATCCGACCTCGTCTCCATGGGCATCCAGCATCAGTACGGGCTTATTCCCACTGTGGTTCTTGCGGTAAATATACAGATTGCGGAGCTTGTCTTCTTCAAAGGTACAAATATCACCCAGAGCCTCTCTGACGATGTCTAACACCGCATCCTCAAAGCCGGAAGGGCCAAAGGCATCGGAAAGAGCCTTGATCAGTTTCACATTCTCTGCAGAATAGTTCATCGTTCTGCCTCCATCCTACTATTTTCCGCTGTAGAACCCTCAAGAGCTCAAAAGCGGATCGTTCCCCTTCATTATATTGTTTTTCAGGGGAAATGTCAACAGAAGGTGCTCTCCCACACACTATTGTATTGCTCTCCCACACACTATTGTATGTGATTCTATTCCATAAAAATAAGGCAAGCAACACCTTTTCGGGGGTGTTGCTTGCTTTGTTTTATCCGAAGTCTTCTCAGAAGACCTATTGTCACTCAAGAGGTGAAAGCCAGGTTTACACTGGTGTGATAGCACACACCCTCATCGTTATCCGTATTCTGGGGATATTCAGCGCATTCATTTGCTGTGAAGGTTCCGAACACAGCCAGATTCAACATGTTATGGGTGGAATTCTCGTCATTCAGCACGCACATTGCATCTGCGAATCCGATTTTCAGGGTGCAATTTGTCAGCATCTGTGTAACACCAAAGCTTTCCATGAGCACAATAGGCTTATTGTAAGCTTTTTTCATATCATCATCCTTTCTCCCTTCGGAACAATATTTTTTCAGTCAAGATCGGTGCAGAGGCGTCAGGTAAACAACGCAGAATATATACCGGCACCCTTGCAACCAATTGCTGAATCAGATCGCATAGACGATCTACATAGCACATGTCCCAATCGTGGACAATACATTGGCTATAAATTTCACGGAAAGCAATTTTCGGTTCAGCGGGAAGGATCCTGTTTTCCTTCCCCTGTCGTAATAAGACAATAGCCTCAATGGGTACATGGTCGGGGCTGTAAATCTCGGAAGAACCGCACCAGGGACTTCCCCCGGCTCGGAACCCATCCTCTGTCGGAAAGATCACAGCCCGATCACCGTTAAGGATCTGCGCCCCAAAGGTCTCCACCCAAAGATCTGCTTGGGTAGATTTTCCCATACCGCTGGGACCGCTGAACAGGATCCCCCGTCCCTTGTAGGACACAAGAGAGCTGTGGAGCACTATGGCATTGTGGCGGAGCAGGAGCTCCTCCCCATTCATGATCCCTCCCAAACGGGAGCCCATTGCCATATGTCGGGAGGTTTCTTCCCGAACATAGATGGTATGTCTGCCGGAATGTCGCAATCTACAGGCAAATACGATCCCTCCTTGGTTCTCATCGCCGTAGATCATGAGGGTTCCCTCTTCTTCCCGGTAGGCACTGACCGCGCTGTAGCGGTACAGGAGCTCCCCTTGAGTCTCAATGGTTTCCCGTAGGATCCGTAGCTCGTAGGTGTCCGTGGGACAGCCCTCCTCACAGAGGAAGTGCTCCATTCCCGACGGCACCGCCAGAGGAAATTCCGACTGAAAATCTATGATAAGATTGGCAAAGCCGATCTTAAATTCTCTAACCATCCTCCGTCACTCCGTACAATCCACACGGACAACGGCACAATCCGTTTCCGTGCTGTGACCGGCAGTGATCTGCATGGTCTGTCCCTTCTCCACGGCGCCTGCGGTAACGGTATAGGTAATACCTCCCAGATAGTTCCCGTCGGAGTTCAGTTGCTTATAATAGACACGGATCTCGGAATAGTCCTTCTTGGAGTTGTTGGTCACTCGGATCTCCCCGTTTAGACACAGGACTTCGATCCCCTCTGTCTGTGGCAGATCTCTGAGCTGGCTGACCGTCTGCTCCAAATAAACAAATTCCTCTCCCGCTTCCATGGTCTGTGCAGATGCTTCTGCCACCCATGCACAAGCTCCTGCGGGAAGTCCCGTAACTACAAAGCTACAGGTCTTATCCCCTACAGTAGCCTTAACCTCACCGTAGTCCAGGTACTGCTCCGTGGCATTTTTAACCAGGATACAGGCCACCTTTTCCACAGTCCGGTGGGAGCCGTCTTCCACATAGGCACCGCTGTAAGTGCCCCACTGCATAACTGTGAGGACCTCAGGCTTGTCCCATTTCTCCATAGGCGTAATAATCTCCGTTGGTGCCAGAAATTCTACTGCATCCATGGGCAGAGTTTCGGTGGGAATCTGTTCTGTTTTCTTGCACCCTGCAACACAGACAAGGGTAACCAAGCACAAGATCAAAAGAATTTTTTTCATTGATTTCATCCTTATTGCTTTCCGTCTCGGGCTCTTATATCATAGGAGCCCTTTCCTCCCACGGGAGGTCTGTGGGGAGCCCCTTTGGGTGGGGCTCCCACTGTTATGTTAGTTCCGAAAGAAGTTACTTTGTTCCGCCAAAGTAAGCCTTGGCAGAGTCGC
>JAZREB010000465.1:0-3683 GCA_045660585.1 Faecousia sp.
CATACCATACCATGCGGATATTATCCGTCAGGGACAGGAGGTATGCCGCAGGGATCAGTACCACTAACTGACGACAAATGGAGCCGATCATGCTGTAGATACTCTTGCCCAGAGCCTGGAAGACGTTACTGATGATAATGCACACACCGGCGGCGGCAAAGGGGATACTGATCACTCGCAGAGCGGGGACACCGACCTCGATCATTTCTCCGCTGGGGTTAAAGAATCCCAACAGCTTCTCCGGCACCAGATGGAATGTACCGGTACCGATGAGCATAATGGTCACAGCGGTAAAGGTGCCGTACCACAGAGTTTTCATAATACGGTCGGGCTTTCCTGCGCCGTAGTTATAAGCAGTAATGGCAAGAACTGCATTACTGATGCCGAAAATGGGCATAAAGATAAAGCTCTGCAGTTTAAAATAGGCACCGAATACGGTAGAGCCTGTGAGGCCAAGACCATCCTGAATGGTGTCAAAGCCCTTGAGAACGATATTCATGGTGGAATACATGAGAGAGCCGATAGCGACCATAATAATGGCAGGGATGCCGATGGACATGATCTGCCACATAGTCCTTCCGCTGGGACGGAAACCACGGAAATTCAGAGAAACATCGGGGTTCTTCCGCAGGTTAAAATACACTGCCAGGATACATGCCACGATCTGACCCACAACGGTTGCAACGGCAGCGCCGGAAACATCCATACCGAAACCGAAGGGCATCTCGAAAGCACCGTTAAAGAGGACATCGCCCTTTTCAAAAATGAAGATGGGGTCTAAAATAATGTTGATCACCGCACCGATACCCTGTGTAAAGAGGGTGAAGGTGGTTCTGCCGGTAGACTGGAGGAACCGTTCTAAGATGATCTCCCCGAAAATACCGAAGGAAACAATAGAGATGATCCGAATGTAGCTGACACCGTATGCCACAACTTCTGCACTGTTGGTCTGGGTGTTCATGAACCACCGTGCGCCGAAAAGTCCGAAGAGGGCAACCAAAATCATGCCCATAGCAGACAGGAGCATGCCGTTCTTTGCCACACGGCTGACCTTTTCCCGATTACCCTCTCCAAGAGCCCGGGACATGAGGGCATTGACACCGACGGAAATACCCGTTGCAATACCGATCATAATGTTCTGAACCGGGAAGGCCAGAGACACCGCCGTCAGAGCATAGTTGTCCGTCTCGGAGATCTGAGCAACGAAAACACTGTCAACTACATTGTACAGTGCCTGTACCAGCATAGACAGTGCCAGGGGCAGAGCCATGGTGAACAGGAGCTTGCCAATGGGCATGGAGCCCATCTTGTTTTCTTTTAAATTGTTCATTAGGAGATGAACACTCCTTTCTGTTTTTGATGTTTTTTCCAAGTGGGTATTATAGTACAGGGTGGTTGGAAATGCAAGTCTTTTTTTAAAATATCAGTAGTTTCCGATATTTTTCCGTAAAAAATAGGTAAAATTCTGAAAATAAGTCTTCTTCTCCCCTGTTTCCGTTGATTTTTTCTCCGGCTTGTGTTAGAATATGCTGAGACTACAAACAGTAAATGAAAAGTGAGTTTTGATTATGAAATATTTAATTACCTTTTTGATGTCCATGGTCCCCGTGATCGAGCTCCGTGGCTCCATACCCGTAGCCATATTGACAAACGGCATCAATCCCTGGCTTGCCTTCCTTCTGGGTGTGGTAGGCAACATGGTTCCCGTTATTTTAATCCTGCTGTTCGTCCGCAGTGTCTTCCAGTGGATGAAAAAGTACGAACGCCTGGGCAAGATCGCCACTAAACTGGAAAACCGCGCCAATGCCAAGAGCGACAAGGTACGCAAGAACGAGCTGACCGGTCTGTGCATCCTGGTAGCCATCCCCCTCCCCGGCACCGGTGCCTGGACAGGTGCACTGATCGCCGCCGTTACCAAAATGCGGATCCGTCGTGCTCTTCCCACCATTTTTGTCGGGGTTATCATTGCCGGTATCATTGTCACCCTGGTCAGCATGTTGGCTCAAGCAGGCTACCACAAGTTAGACTTCCTCTTAGGTGGCGTGTGATATGCTACAGTATTATGCCTCTCCCATCGGACTGCTCAAAATCACCGCAGATCAGCGAAAGCTCCGTGGTATTGCCCCGGCTTCCGAAAGAACGGAAGGGGAATGTCCCAATTTTGTCACAGAGCAGGCTGTTACCCAATTGCAGGAATATTTCGAGGGAAAGAGGACGGAATTCGATCTGTTTTTCCTGTATAACGGCACAGATTTCCAGAGACAGGTCTGGGCAAAGCTCAGCGAGATCCCCTATGGCAAAGTCGTTACTTACGGACAACTTGCCTGCGCTATCGGTCAGCCCACCGCCGCCCGCGCCGTGGCCAATGCAGTGGGGCAGAACCCTTACCTGATCCTGCTCCCCTGCCATAGAGTGGTGGGGGCAGACAACTTAGGTGGATTTACTCCCGGAATAGAGATCAAAAAGCAACTATTAACTCTGGAAGGCGTAAATTTTTCCGAATTTGCAGGAATTTCCCCAAAATTTCTCTTTACTTTTTGTGAATAATATGATATTATGATACGGCTGGCAGATTGGTCAGTACAATATCCACGTGCCCGGTCATGGGAGAAGGCTGAATAACAGCATTCCATCCGCCCATGTCTGAGCCGCCGGAACAATATTTTTGAAAGGTGGAAACACACAATGATCCTGAAGGACAAGAAGACTGCTATTATTGCTGAGTATGCAACCCACGAAGGCGACACCGGTTCTCCTGAGGTTCAGATCGCTATCCTGACCGCTCGCATCAACGAGCTCACCGAGCATCTGCGTGAGCACAAGCACGACAACCACTCCCGTCGTGGCCTGCTGATGATGGTTGGTAAGCGCCGTAGCCTGCTGGACTATCTGGCAAAGAAGGACATCAACCGCTATCGTTCCATCATTGCTCGTCTGGGCATCCGTAAGTAATAGGCAAATCCGGGCGGCCCTCGCGGTCGCCCTTTTTTTCAGAGGGGGAACCCCTCTGAAAACCCTCTACCCCTTAATTTTTCATTCCATCTGTGGGAGTGCCGTTTAGCAGTTGAAGGTGCTTTTGATATCAGGCAAAGGTAGCTTCAAGTGCTAAACCTCCCACGGAACACACTTTTATCTAAATTTCTAAAGGAGGAAACATTATGGTTACCAGAAAACAGTACCCCAATCATCATGTATTCGAGACCGTCATCGGCGGCCGTACCTTCACCGTAGAGACCGGTAAGGTAGCAGAGCTTGCCAATGCCGAGTGCATCTGCCGTTACGGCGACACCACCGTCCTGACCACCGTCACCTGCTCCCCCGACCCCAAGGCCGGTATTGACTACTTCCCCCTGACCATCGAGTTCGAGGAGAGAATGTACTCCGTCGGTCGCATTCCCGGTAGCTTCAACCGCCGTGAGGGCAAGCCCTCCGAGCGTGGCATCCTGAACAGCCGTATCATCGACCGCCCCATGCGCCCCCTCTTCGACGATGAGCTCCGTAACGACGTTGTCGTCACCTGCACCGTTCTGGCTAACGACCACGAGAACCCTGTAGAAGTTGTTGCTTCTCTGGGCGCTTCCATCGCCATTGCCAGCTCCGATGTTCCCTGGAACGGACCTGTTGCTACTACCAATATTGCTCACCTGAATGGCGAATATATTGTCAATCCCTCCGCTGAACAG
>JAZREB010000466.1:0-14401 GCA_045660585.1 Faecousia sp.
GCACAGGTTATGCACAATTACGCTCTCAAAAATCTCGATTTTTTGAGAGTGCGGTTTTTACGCCCATTTTTACCGAAATTCTGTTCCGTCGTATAGTTCCCTAACAAATATTCAACGGAGGACCTCTTTGCAGAGATCCTCCGTCTTAATTTGGCTGTTTTTTTACAGCCCCTTTTTCTGTTGTGACTTTTTATGCCCAAAATACAGCGATAGCCAATTTTCTCCCACATCAAAGGTCTATACATGTTTCTTAAATTTAAAATTCCCAACGGGATTCCATAACGGGATCCTGTTGGGAATTCTTCTTATTCTTCCAAACGGGCGGCGGCTTCTTCCCATTGGAGCATAACTTCTTCCAATTCCTCTTCCTGTTTCTGGATATCCAGGCTGAGACGGAGATATTCCTGATAGTCTGAGGAAGCGGCCTCCAACTCTTCTCGGAGCTTTGCAAGAACCTGCTCACGGGCATCAATATCCCGTTCCAATCGGCGTACGGTCTTTTCCAATTCCTTGCTACCGCCGGTCTTTACGGGCTTATCTTTTTTCTTTGTCTGGGTAGTCGTGGTTGTGGTGGCGGCTTCGTGCTCCTTAATGGATCGGTATTTGCTGTAGCCACAGGGGAAATCCCGAATACTACCGTCACTAAGCTCCCACACACGGGTAGCAAACTTATCCACAAAATAACGGTCATGGGATACAAAGATCAGGGTCCCTTCGTACTCATCAATGGCACATTCCACCCATTCTCTGGATGCCACATCCAAATGGTTGGTGGGCTCGTCCAGGATCAAGAGATTGATCTTTTCATCCATGAGCATACACAACCGCAGACGGGATTGCTCTCCGCCGGACAGGGTTCCCACGGTCTTAAAGACGTCTTCTCCGGAGAACAGGAAGGCTCCCAAGCGGTCACGGGCACTTTGGGGCGTGCACTTCTTTTCATACAGCATGGTATCGTAGAGTGTTCTCTCCGGGTGAGAAAAATGGATCACCTGGGGTAAGTAAGCGGATTTTACCGAGGGGCCGAATTTGATTTTTCCCTCGCAGGGGATCTCACCCAAAAGGGAACGGATGAAAGTCGTTTTTCCTGTGCCGTTATCTCCCAGAAGGGCGATCCGTTCGCCACCACCCACCTTTAACTCAATATTGTTAAAGAGGACACGATCTCCAAAGGCCTTGGACATATTTTTCACAGACAGCACTTCGTCTCCGTGGAACTCCTTTTCCCCGAATCTGGCGCGGAGGGTCTTTTCCTTGGTGGGACGTTCTGTCTTTCGCATCCGATCCATGCGGTGCTGAATAGACATGGCGCGACGGTAAAGGACGCGGTTATTGATACCCCAGCCCTTCATGCGTTCTACGGTGTGGCCAAGCTGTGCCAGCTTGGCTTGTTCCTGTTCGTACTGTTTCAGTTGGCGGTCAAAACGATCCTGCTTTTCCTGTAAATAGAAGCTGTAATTGCCACTGTAGAACTCCGCCTGTCCTGCATGGATCTCGATGATCCGCTGAACCACACGGTCCAAGAAATAGCGGTCATGGGAAATGGTCAGAACCGTCCCCTTGAACTTGTGGATATAGTCTTCCAGCCATTCCACACTCTTGAGATCCAAGTGGTTCGTAGGTTCGTCCAAGAGCAAAATATCCGTTTTCTCAAGCAAGAGACGACCTAAGTTCACACGGGTCTTTTCACCGCCTGACAGTTTTTCAAAGAGCTGTTCCCGCATAGAAGTGGGAATTCCCAAGCCATTACAGATCTTATCCACCTGGGTGTCCTGCTCATAGCCCCCACCAACCAAGTAGGCATTGCTGAGTCGGTCATATTCATCCAACAGTGCCTTAGGCGCAGAGGCTGTCAGCTTTTCTGCCAGTGCTTCCATCTTTTTACGGATAGACTCCAACTGTGCAAAGGCTGTGCGAAGCACGTCCTCTACCCGATAGCCCGCAGGATATTTGGGGATCTGAGAAATGAGCCCCAGACGTTTGCCCGAGGCGATCATAATCTCTCCCTCATCGGGGAACAGTTCCCCTGTCAGGAGACGGAAGAGGGTGGTCTTGCCGCAACCGTTGCGACCCATAATGCCCACACACTCTCCCTCGTGTATATCGAAAGACAACCCTTCTAAAAGGGTCTGCCCTACTTCAAAGGACTTCACCAGCCCCTTTACAGAAATATCAACCATGTTTCTCTCCGTATCGGTTCAAAAATTCTTCTCTCGTCATGAGCAGATTCAGAGTGTCCAAGAAGGCATTGCTCCCCATATGCTCCGGGAGGGACAGCTCCTCCATGAGAGCCTTGCGTTTTTCCTTGCTCCCCGGCCCTGTGAGACCACATGAGAACAGATCGCTCTTGGTAATGGGATCAACGGGAACCGAGATCTCTTCTGCCCCGGCTTGCTCCAATGCTTTCAGGATCACTTCCCGTGTCATGCCCTCTACTCCTAATTTTCCTTCCTTAGAGGCGGCGACCTCCGGACGTGCCTTGCCGTAAATATCGGGGATATAGGCATGTAATACCCGATCCTTGGGAAGGGCTCCCTTTAAAAAATTGCGGATCACAAAACCGGCTCCGTCGGAATCCGTAAAAATGATCACCCCTCGCTCCATGGCAATCTTACGGAGCATGGCAAGGCGTTTGCTATCCTTGAATATCCCAAAGCCGTTTGTCTCAAAAATAGGAGCATCGACGATCTGGGACAGGGTGTTTTTGTCATATCGTCCCTCAACAATGATGGCCTGTTTAATCATTCCGCGCCTCCTGAGCAAGCTGAAGGATCAGGTGTTCTACCAGCCCCTCCGGGTCATCCTTGGTGCTCTTGAGACGGTGGTCTGTGTCACGACACAGGAGCACAGCCCGTTCGCAAAAGCCCTGAGAAAACCGTCTGGCCTGGGTCATGGTAAAGGGTGCGGCCTTGGAAGACAGACCATAGACCCGTCCCAATTCATCGGCGTTTTTCAGGATCTTGGCACCGTAAAGTCTGCGCATTTGGGAGGATATGGCACCTACGATAGGGATAGGCTCTACCCGCATTTTAAAGAGCACATGTAACTTCTCCATAGCTCGGTCAAAGTCTCGATCCGCAAGGGCGTTGGTAATATCAAAGACCACGCCATCCAGCGTAGGTTCTACAACCGCGTCAATGTCCTCCTTCACGATCTCTTGCGCCCCGGAATAGTCGGCGATTTTGCGGATCTCACCCTCCAAACGGGTCATAGAAGAATTGCAAAGCTGTCTCAGGTAGTCACACAGAGACGGCTGGATATTCTTTCCGTAATGGCGGAAATGTCGTGCGATCCAACCCATCAGTTCCCGATCGTCCTGATAGTGAA
The DNA here is from genome assembly GCA_045660585.1 of Faecousia sp. Lineage (GTDB taxonomy): Bacteria > Bacillota > Clostridia > Oscillospirales > Oscillospiraceae > JAZOXB01. The sequence goes on from JAZREB010000466.1 coordinate 3,328, forward strand.
ATTCCGCAAGGACGGCATTCTTTTCCATCGCATCCCATAACTTCTTTTTCCGTTTATCCGGCTTAAAATCCAAATAGGTAAATACCAGACAGCAGTGCTCCGGGATATCCTGTAGCATAGTAATAATCGCATCCTGATCCCCTGCATCCAATGCAAAGAGATCCACCTCATCCACCTGGATCAGGGAGCGATCTGCCATCATGGGGAACGTCTCCAGACTATCATTGAGTAGCTGTGCCGAGAAATTCTCCGCGGTTAATTTATGAAAATTGAAATCTGCCGTTAAATCATCCAAAAGGAGCTTCTGCAATTCGCGGAAGTAATATCGGCACAGATAATCTTCTTCTCCATAGATGACATAGCATCTGCCGGGATTTTTCTGTTTCAGATCTTCCTTTAGTCGAACTGCGCCGGTAGATAGAGTCGCTTCTTGTTTCTTAGCCATAGCTTACCTCGTAATTGAAATGGTACCTTCCAGATCCGTCCGACGAACACGGATCCCTAAATCCTCTGCACGCTTCAACACCTTAGGATCGGGATGTCCGTAGGAATTGTATCCCACAGAGATCAGCAGAACCTCCGGCATAGTATGTTCCAATAATTCCCGTCCTGTAGAGCCGGCGGCACCGTGGTGCCCCGCAACCAAAACCTCTAAATCCGGAAGGGCTATGGTTTGGATCAGCTCCCGTTCCTTCTCTACAGACAGGTCTCCGGTTACAAGTATATCATAATCCGCCCCGGACAGCAAGAGGCTCAAGCCATCATTGTCGTCTTTTGTTGCAAAAGGAGGGAAAATTTCTATTCTTCCACCAAGGGGTTCCAATGTGATATCCTCTCTGACCCAGGTGATGGGGATGTGCTTATCCGTTGCCTTGGTCAGGATCTTCTCCCGTTGGGAATCCTCCGGAGAAATATTCGGCAAATAGAGTCTGCCTATTGCGATCCGATCCATCAGGTGCTGCACCCCACCGCAATGGTCTAAATCATAGTGGGTCAGGATCAGCCCATCCACATGATCAATGCCGCGGCTGAGCAGTTCCCTGGCGGCATTTTCTCCCGAAGCCTCTTCTTGGGATCCACCGCAATCTATGATGGCAACAAACTCTCCTATTTCTGTCACAATGCACTGTCCCTGCCCCACATCCAACACAGTGAATCGGAGCTCCTCTGTCCGAATTTTCTGCAAGAACGGAATGGTCACCAACATGGTTAGGGATAGGATAAGGGCAACTGCCCTCCGTTTCCATATTGCACATAGCCCAATGAGACCATAGGTTGCTATGAGCCACAGGATCACATAAACACTGCGACTATACAATGCGCCATAGGGAATCTCAGCCAAAAACTCCACTGCGCAAATGACCCATCGGATGGGAATACTGAGATATTCCGCCACAGTCTGCGCCACAGGGTAGAAACCATAACTGCAAATCACCAGGGGATATCCCAATGTGAATATCAGGCTGATGATAGGCAGGAGAATAAGATTGGACACAAAGGATACCAAACTCACCGCACCGAAATAGTAGGCTACCAGTGGTACTGTGAACAGACTCGCACCCATGGTCGTTGCCACAGAGGTCGTTAAGAAGGTGTATGGTTTCCACAGGATCCCTTTCTCCCGTAATTTCTTGGGAAGGGCCTCCTCCATGGTACGGCGCAAGGGCATTGTCAGGAGCAGGATCCCTGCAACTGCGCCGAAGGAAAGCTGTAATCCGGGAGAAGCAACAGAAAAAGGATTCTTCACCAGCAACACAAGCAAGGAAAGTCCCAGTGCTGTGGGGCTGTCATACTCCCGTCCCAAGATCGGCGCCATGAGCAAAATACTGTTCATAATCACCGCACGTGTAACCGATGGCGAAAATCCCAGCATAGCGCCGAAAAACCACATAGCACCGAGACACAATCCCGCCGCTAAACGCTTACGCCGTAAACAGAGATTCAGCACAAGGGAACAGATCAGACTCACATGCATGCCGGATACCGCTACCACATGGGAGATCCCTGCAAGAGACATCTGATTGCGGAAGCCATAAGACAGTTTCCCCGTATCTCCCGTCAGCAGTGCCAGAGCAAAAGGTGCAGTATCCTCGGGGAACAGCTCTGTTATCCGTCCACACACCCCACTGTAGACCCGGGAAGGCAAGTTCCTGAGGGTCTTCTCTCCCGGAGTAATCAGGATCGTCCCGTCTTGCCTTGCTGTCATTTTCACATCCTTGGCTATAAAGGACAGGTCATCTTCTATAGTAGCTGCCTCTAAGATCCCTTCCATTAGGATCACATCACCTACATGGATGGGGACTTTGCAATCGAAAATATAGGCCTGAACCCGAACATCTCCGCTTTTGCAAAGGACTTTACTGCCGTAGTCTGTTTTCTCCTCGTCCTCTATGGCAGTTAGGCGGATTTGGATATCCTCCCCTGCCAGACTTTCCACAGGGCGAATCTGCCGGAACTCATAGGTAAAGCTCCATAAAAGTCCCAATGCCAGGGCAAAGGCAATGAGACTAAGCCGTCTCCTTTTCCCACGGCGCCACAGGAGGATAATTCCGCCTGTCACCACAGCTACCGCAAACACGCCCACAGATAGCCATGTAGGCAGAACCATCACATATAGCAATGCTCCAATGGCAAAGGAAAAGGAAAAAATCCCAAGTACGCTCACAAACTCTCACTCCATTTCAAGAGTCTGTTGGATCCTTGGGCTCCCGTAGAATGGGACCATTGGCTTCTTCAAATTCTCGGATCCCCTTGCGGATCCAGTAGAGGATCTGTCCGTTTCCGGAGCGCCCTTCGTATTCTGCAATATAGCGCAGTTTATAGTGAACTTCCGGATCGATCTCCATACCGATGTGCTTGTTATTCTTGTTTCTCATAAGGCACCTCTGTTTATCTGTTTGGGTCTATTTTACTCGTTTAAGTAGATTTCATGTATAAAGTATACTTGTTTTAAGTATACTCTTTCCCTTAAAAAAGGGGGTCTGCCACAAGTGGCAGACCCCCACGGGTTTTATTCGATGATATTACTCACCCAACTGTGCAAAGCGAGCAATGATGGTAGCAAACTGAGCACGGGTAGCTTCACCCAGAGGCTTCAGGTTGACAGTGCTGCCGGACTTAACGCCGGTAACGATACCATTTTCAACACACCATGCGAAGGCTTCGGTTGCATAGGATGCAACGGAACCTGCATCGGGATATGCACTCAGATCAGCACCCTTGGTGGTATCGATACCAACCAGCTTAGCATATCTGGTAAGCATGACAGCCATTTCCTGACGGGTGATGGTCTTGGTGGGCTTGAAGGTCTTATCGGAGTAGCCGGTAACGATACCGTTCTCGGATGCCCAAATAACAGCCTTGCCGTACCAGGTGTTCTCGTCAACATCGGAGAACTTGGAGCCGCCCTTAACATCGGGCTCACCTGCCATGCGGTACAGAACGGTAGCGACCATAGCACGGTTCAGAGTGGTGTTGGGAGCAAACTCGGTCTTGGAAACGCCGGTGATGAGACCCTTTTCGTATACGTACTTAACAGCGTCGGTATACCAGATATCCTCTGCAACATCGGTGAAGGGCAGTTCTACGGGCTTTTCGATATCCACATCCTCATCGATAACGATCTCGTCACGGGTACGGACACGGAGACGAGCGAAGACAGCAGCGTCAGCACTGGTTTCGTCGACGTCACGGGAACCGATACCGGTAGCATAGATCATGTCGCCGTAGGACAGAGTCTCCAGGCCGGTGTAAACCTTGTTGATGTAGCCGTTGATGAATACGCAAGCGATGCCGGTAGCATCCTGTACGTAGATCTTGTCAACGATACCTTCGGTGTAGTGGAGGTCAACAACCTTACCGCCAACCTTCATGAGGTTACCGATGGTAGCGTCAGACATAGCTTCCTTACAGGTGACTCTTGCGGGCTCCAGGACATTGATCTCGTCGGAGATAATGCGGATGCTGCCGTTGTAGTCGGTGCTGAGGTTCAGTTCAACTTCGCCGCAGTAGTAGGTAACGCCACCATGGCAAGCAACTTCCATACCGATGCAGTAGTTACCTGCTACGGGGAAGATGTTCAGGCCGTTGCCCTCTTCGTCCTGGATATAGATACAGTCGAAGAATGCAGTGTCCTGATCGTATGCGGAAGCGTTGGAGGTAACGAAGCCTTCTACAGTGAATTCGCCCTCGGACTGCTTCTTAACAGTGGAGATGGGGGTAACAACTTCTTCTTCCTGGAGAGAACGGAGGATGTTCAGCAGGATGAAGCGGTTAGCGTAATCCTGGTCATTCTTGATGTCGTAGTTGGAGAAGAAGGTAACACCGGAGGTAACAACCCAGCCGCCTGCTGCCAGTTCTTCGTAAGTCATGATGTTGACATCGCCCATCTTGACAGTGACCTTGCTCTCATCAGCCTCGTCGTATTCGGGAACGAATGCGGAGCCGGTGAAGTAGCCGTCGTAGTGAGAGCCCCAAGTGGTGTCGTAGCCACGAACCAGAGTCTCAACTACATCCTCGTAGCCTTCCATAACCTCGATGGGGCCGCCGTTGTAAACCTGGAAACCGGTCTGGTTGGTGGGCTCGGAAACGGTGCCGAAAGCGTTGGAGGAGGTGTATGCACCCTTGGTGAAGGGATGCTCGGTGTTGAAGTTTTCGATGCTGGAGAAGTAGAGACGATATGCCTCGTTAGCCTTCTGCTCGTTATCAACGATGATACCGTTGACCACACGGCTGTGTGCGCCGATTGCATCCAGGATAGCGTTGGTGTTATCTGCGCAGTTGTCGTACTTGTTGTCACGGTCGGACTTGGAGCAAACGATCAGGTTTCTGCCGTCTGCGGCATACTTTCTGAGGGCTTCCAGTTCTTCTTCGTTGTAGGTATTAGCCTTTGCGTTGTTTCTCAGGTAGGGAACGGTGAGGACGATCAGATTGTACTGGCTGATGGTCTCATAGGTGAATTCGCCTGCCTTGATTTCTTCACAGACAACACCGTTGTCAGCGCAGAAATCGATGAAGTTACCTGCACTGCCACTGTAGTCGCCGGACAGGTAGTAGTTGTCATGACCGTAGTCAACGCCGATACGCATAACGCCGTCACGAACCTTAACGTCGAAGGGAGCCATAACGGTGAATGCCTTGCCCTTATAGGTGCCGGTAAATACAGCATTGATCTTGTGGACACCATCCTCGGTGAAGGTCCATACGAAGGATGCCTTGGCAGTCTCGCCTGCGGCAACGGTCATAGCCTCGGAGGAGGTGTAGATCACGGTCTCAACGCCGTTGAAGGTGTCGATGAACTCGACCTTGGATACGACGTATTCAGACTCTGCTGCGTTGGTAACCTCAGCGTAGAGGACCTCGGACTCGTTAACGATGGAGATCTTAGCCTCGGAGTCGCCGGCAGCAGTAATGGGAGTAGCCTCGCCAACCCAAACAGGAGCAGTGACAGCGATGTCATTGTCAGCCTGGGTGATCTTCAGGTAGTAGTAGGCGTCGGTGTTGTCCAGCTCAACATTCAGTTCATAGGTTGCGCCGGCAGCGTCAACGGAGTACTTGGTAACGCCGTTTTCGCCGATGACTTCGATCTTGCCCAGGCCTTCACCGTCGGGATCGGAGATAGAAGCGGTAACGGTGACCTTATCGATGGTCTGACCGTCTTCGATGGGGATAATGCTGCCCATGAGAGCATCATTGAGGTAGTAGTAAATACGGAGGTTCTGGTCCTCGGTAGCGTATACGCGACGCTCGGACATTGCCTTGTACAGGCCGGCCTCGGTGAAGTCTTCGGTTACGATAACGTCACGAGCAGTGTTGGCATCGCCCCACTTACCCTTGTGGTTATCCTGGTTGTTGGTGGGAGCAACGTGCCAGCCCTTGGACAGAGCCAGATCGTACTGGCTGTAGCTGGGCCAGTAGGAGCTGCCGCCGATGGCGCCTTCGCCGTTACCAACCTCGACCAGAGACAGAACGCTGTCACGGGCGGGGGTGTAGCCTGCGAAGTTGTCGAAGTTGCCGAAAGTAGTGCCGGGGTGGTTGAACTGGGAAACAACGGGAGCTTCCTCGATGTACTTGGTCTTAACGCCCTCTGCTACGGGGTTGCCGTCGATATCCAGACCCTGGTTAGCATAAGCCATCAGGTCGTTGTAGCGGTGCATACCTGCGTAGTCGGTCTTGTTGTTCAGTTCGCTGTTGTTACGGGAGATGGTGCCGTAGGTGTTGAAGGAGTTGGTGTGGCCGGGGCCGCCGGACCAGGTCATTTCGTAGCCGTAGCCTGCAACGAAGGACTCGGAGTTGTAGCCCAGTGCAGTCTGCTTAGCTTCTTCCCACTTGGTGAGGCTACCACTCTTGGTCAGAGAAGACAGATCGTAGTAGCTCTTAGTGGTAGCGGTTGCAGTGGTATCGAAGTAGTTGGAGTGGTCGGTAACGAACATGTAGTCGATGTCCTTTGCCTTCATAGCATACTCGTATGCATCCTCCAGGGTACCTGCGCCGTCGGAATACTCAGCGGTATGGGAGTGCATCTGACCATAGTACAGGTTCAGGCCATCCTCGCCGACGTTGAAGGACCAGGTCATCTCAGTAGTCTTGCCATCAGCACGGGTGATGGAAACAGCAACTACGTGACGGCCATCGATCATAGCGGTAGCGGGCTTGTAGGTGATCTTGTTAGCGGTTACCTTGGGAGATACCTTGGCGCCGTCAACAGACATTTCAACGGTGGGGTTGGTGCCACAGTTTGCGATCTCAACAACGATCTCGGGCTGCTTGTTCTCGCCGGTAGATACGTTGGAAGCGGGGGTTACGGACAGGATGATGGGCTCATCGCTGATGTCAACAGTAACCTCTGCGGAGTAGGTCATGTTGTACTCGTTGGTAGCAGTACCCTTCAGGGTCAGCTTGGAGCCGGTGAGCTTGTTGCCGTCGATAGCGTAGGTGTACTTGTAGCCGTCAATAGCAGTATCTGCTACGGTGAAGGGAGTACCACCGTCTACGGAAGCGGTCATCTCAACGCTCATAACTTCGCTGAGCTCGTCCAGTTCCATCTTGAACTCGTAGTCAATACCCTTATGAGCATTCTGAGCAATGATGGACATGGTGGGGTTGAGAACATAGCCTCTGTTGTCTGCATCCTCTACAGTGTAGAAGTTGAATGCATAGTACTCAGGGGTGGAGGAGTAGTAGGAGTAGGTCTTGAAAGCCTCTGCGAAGAACTCCAGGAACTGGTCAGACTTGCCATTGTACTTAGCAGTCTTGTTCTTCAGTCTCCAACCTGCCTGGCCTTCTACGATTTCCCACTGGGTGCACTCGTTCTCGGTCTCGGACATGAACAGGTCATTGCCGCCCTCGCTGGTGCACATATAAGTGGTGGTGCCGGAGAAGGTGCTGGAGAATACATAGTAACCATCAGCATTGATGGAAACGTCAAAGATCATACCGCCGTTGCCGACTTCGATCTCGGTACCGGTCAGGGTAGAAGCTACGCAGTCCAGAGCACCGTTATCGGTGGGGAGACCAAGAACGCCGCCTGCGTAGTCGTTATAAATAACGACCTTGGTGCCTGCTTCGGGCAGGGGACCTGCCTGGCCGATGGGGGGGCCGACTCTGCCGTCGCCGTCTGCGTCTGCCTCTGCGGGCAGCTCATAGAAGGACATAACGTAGATGGAAGCGGTGCTATCCTTGTAGCTGTAGAACTTGAATGCACTGCCATAGTACTCCATGTACAGATCTCTGTTGTTGTACTTAACAGTAGCGTTGATGATGTGATAGCCACCCTCGGTAGCCTGGATCTTCCACTTTGCTTCAGCAGAAGGAGCGTCCTTCATGTTGATAGCGCTGGTGCTGGTTGCGGTCAGGTACTTGCCTGCCTTGGTGATGTAGTAGGTGCCGTCTACGTTCTTAACGAAACGGTAGACACCGGTACCCTCACTGACGGTCAGGTTGTCCCCTTCCAGGGTTGCACCCTTGGCACCGATGCTGTCGCTGACCTCGGAACCCCAAACGAACTTATCGCTGGGACAGTAGATCGCAACATCTTTGCCTTCGGGGATGCCGCTTACAGCAGTTGCCACATAGGTTAATTCAGCGGCAAATGCCATAGCAGGCAGCATGCCGAGAACCATGACCGCTGCTAAAAGCAAGCAAAGTGCTTTTTTGAGATGGTTGCTCATGTTTGTTTCCTCCTAATTATTTACAGGTTTCTCTGCGTAGGCGCAGACCCACCTATAGTGGTACTTGTATCATACCATAAAATCAAGGAAATTTCCACCACAAAAACCAAGGACTCCACCGTTTTTTTGTTTTTTGTACAGAATAACAAATCCTTTCTTACATCCGTTTTCATATATATTGTAACATATCACATTTATTCCATAATCCGTTGATAATCAACGACTTTATATTTTTGGTTATTTTGCACCATTTTTGTAATCGCCTTTACCTTGACAGACTGAAACAGCTATACTATAATATGGTTAACAACATAAAAGAGGTATCTTACTATGGAAAAACGACAAATCCCTCTTCGCATTCTCTTTCTGATCCTCGGAGCCGTCACCTTGGTTGGCGCAGGGATCCTGCTGATCCTGCATCTTTCCGGTGCCGCAACCGTAGCCGGTTCCATTGCCCTGAGTTTGGGTGTATTGGGCGGTGTTGTACTGGTCCTTGCAAACATCATGGGTCTCGGTGCTCCCGACGGCAAGGCAGATTCCCCTTTCCGTTCTAAACTCGAATCATTCCTGACCCCCTCCCGTTCTGTTTCTGTAGTGATCCTGAGTATCGCAGCTATTGTATTTTTCTTTGCATACTGCGAAGCGCAGGCCACCCCTGCCATCCCCCAATCTACGGTACAGGCCGGTATCGCATACGAAAAAGCCGAGGTTCTGGCCATTACCCGGAACGAATATGAATACAAGCAGGATTTTGAAGACATTCCCATCGGCAAGCAGTTTCTCACCGTAGAGCTGACCTCCGGGGAATATGCAGGTCTGCAGTTTACCGATGTTGTCAATAATCTCAGCTACCTTTACGGCACCGTAGTGAAAGAAGGCGACAGCGTGACCCTCGCTGTTGTATACGAGGATGGACAGGTTACGGATCTTGTCCTACAGGATTTTGACCGAACCCAGCCTCTGCTGATCGTTCTGGCTCTGTTCCTCCTGATTACGGTTTTGGTCGGCGGTAAGGTTGGCGCAAAATCCCTGTTGGGTCTGGGACTGACCATTATCTGCACCTTCTCCGTACTGATCCCCCTGCTGATCGGCGGCGCACCTACCCTTGTCACCATTCTTGCCATGTGCGCCTATGTTACCATTGTTGAATTCATCATTCTTGACGGTGTGAACCGCAAAACCGTCTGCGCCATTCTGGGTACCATCTCCGGCGTTATCTTAGCGGCAATTTTCGGCAAGATCGCCTGTGATATCCTGCGGATCAACGGCTACAAAACCTACGAGGTCGACTCCACTATCGAAGCACTCTTACAGCTTAAGCAGGGACAGAATACCGACCGTTCTCTCCAACTGGGGGATCTGTTGGTAGGCGGTATTCTGATCGCCGCTCTGGGCGCTGTAAATGACGTTGCTATGAGTATCAGCTCTGCTATGAACGAGCTCATCGCCGTCAATCCCAACCTGACACGGAAAGAGCTCTTTAAATCCGGCATGGCAATCGGTCGCGACATGGTAGGCACTATGACAAACACCCTGATCTTAGCCTTCGTCGGCTCCGGTCTTATCGTTATGATCTACTTAGTCTCTCTGGAGCCCTCTTACCGGCAACTTATGAGCACCGGCTATCTGTCCGTAGAAGTCGTACAGGGCGTAGCCAGTTCCGTTGGTGTCATTTTGGCCGTTCCTCTGTCCGTCCTGATCGGCACCATCCTTTTCGGAAGCAAGCGAGCAAAGGAAACTGCCAAGTCCGAAAAGACAACCAAAAAATCCCGCTAAAGTCGGATTTCTGTCCAAAGCATAAATTTAACCTTGACAATTCGCAGATAATCGGGTAGAATAAGTCCTGCGAATCGCTACTGTGGCTCAGTCGGTAGAGCAGCTGATTCGTAATCAGCAGGTCGCCGGTTCGAGTCCGGCCAGTAGCTCCAACAAAGAAACCTGATTTGTCTACCTGACAAATCAGGTTTCTTTGCGTCGTGCGGTCCTTACGGAACGTGATGCGCCCCTCGTGGGTGGTGCAGGCTTCGCCCGTGATGCACGCCTTCGGCGCGTGTGTGGAACGCATTGCACCACCTATCACAGCGAAGCTGCATCACTTATCACTTATTTGCAAAACAACTTAATTTGTGGTATAATTGCAAAAAGGAGGTTTATTTATGAGATGACGGAACAACATACACTCCCTACAACAAGTCTCTTGAAACGGGGGCGGCTTTTAATCCTGAAGACTACGAAGAACAATACATATGTGGATATTATTTGAAAGTAGGTTGAATATGAAAAAGTATGCAATAACAATCGTTTTCCTCATTACTATTCTCTTGAGCGGTTGCCAAAATTACACTGATTACATAAGAGAACCTGTTCACTTTCCAGAATCAAAATGGCGTTCATCTGATGGTTCGATTGTATTCTATGTAGACGAAACTTGTTTTGCAAGAGGAACAATTGCATTAAAAGACAGAGACGTAGAAGTGTTTTTCACATTTCATGTAGATGCCCCGGTTATGTCAATTTATCCAATTGAAATGATTGATACGCGCTACTGGACTTCCGGGGATCAATATGAAGATATGGATTGCGATTATAAGAGCAAAAAGCACTTCGTTGCAACTGTAGTCCATACAACTTTTTTTGAGGTTGGACAAGAGATAGAATTTTACAGAGTGGATGAATAAAAGTTGGCACAGTGTAGGCTAAAGGAGCTCCATTACCCCACATAGGACAGACTTACTATTAAAAGTCAAGCTCAAAATTGACAATAGCACAGGGGAACAGGCAAAGTAAGTGAATTAGCATACAAATATTACGAAGGGCTATTAAAATAATGAAACAATGTAAAAAAATCATAGAAACAAGCTAACAATTAGCCATCTTCTTGCCCTTATAGTGATTGCTTGTATCTT
>JAZREB010000467.1:0-3101 GCA_045660585.1 Faecousia sp.
CAATTGCTGCGCACTTCTTCCACAAACACATCCGCAGCCAGAGAGCTGGCCACATTGCCGGACTTCGCACCACCCATGCCGTCACACACGACGCACAAAAGGGCATTCTTATCCAGCTGCTCCAAGCGGAACACATCCTGGTTCTGAGGACGCACGCATCCGGGATCTGTAATCCCCCAATATTGCATTTGGTATCACTCCTTCCGGGAAATCTCGCCGGCGGCATCAAGTATTTTCGCCGCTCTTGGTATACTTTCTTCTTAACTGACCGCAGGAAGCGTTAATATCGCTACCTAAGGTTCTGCGAACCGTTGCAGGGATCCCCTGCTCCTGCAGTGCCTGTTGAAATGCCCGAACTACCTGAGGGTAGCTGGGTTTCAGGGGGCTTTCTTCTACATCGTTCAGGGGGATCAGATTCACATGCGCCGCAATGCCACGTAGCTTGCGGATCAAAATTTTGGCTACCTCTGGGGTGTCATTGACGCCACGGATCATAGCATATTCAAAGGAGATCCGCCGTCCGGTTTTTTCAAAATACTTACGGCAGGATTCCAGCAGGGTATCCACAGGATACCGCCTGTTCACGGGCATAATGGTGTTGCGGATCTCGTCTGTGGGAGCGTGGAGAGAAACGGACAGGGTTAGCTGTAAATTCTTCTCTGCCAGAGCGTCGATCTTACTGACCAGACCGCAGGTAGACAGACTGATGTGCCGCATACCGATATTCATGCCCAAGGGAGAGTTCACGAGCTCCAAAAAGCGGAGCACGGAATCATAATTGTCCAGAGGCTCTCCGATCCCCATAAGAACAATATTGGAAATGGGCAGTCCGGAATCGATCTGGGTGAAGAGCACCTGATCCAGCATTTCCGAGGGCTCCAACCGTCGAACCAAACCGCCTAAGGTAGATGCGCAAAAGGCACAACCCATGGGACACCCAACCTCAGAGGAGATGCAGACCGTATTGCCGTGGTGATACTGCATGAGTACGGTCTCCACACAATTTCCATCTTTTAGACGCCACAAATATTTAATTGTTCCGTCTTTCTTGCTTTCCAGCTTCCGAGCGACTGTGGGAGCATAGAGGAAGAACTCCTCTTGGAGCTTTTTCCGCAGATCCTTGGACAGATTGGTCATATCCTCAATGGATCGTGCGCCTTTATGAACCCAGGTGTAGATCTGCTTGCCACGGAACTTCTGTTCTCCCATGGCAACCAGAGCTTCCTCCAACTGAGAAAGGGTCATGGATTTTAGATCCTTCACGCTTGCCTCCTGTATTTGCAAATAAAGAACCCGTCGGTACCGTGATCGCAGGGAAGCAATGTGGTCATAGCCCCTGCGGGGATCCCACTTCCTTCCGGGAATGTCACGGTCTCTAAGGTAAAGTCCGGGTGCTGTGCCAAGAAGGCTTGGGCAACGGACTCATTCTCCCGTTTTAACACGGTGCAGGTACTGAATAACAGCACACCGCCGGGTTTTACGTAGTGACTCTGTTGATGTAGGATCCGTAGTTGCAGTTCCGGGAGTCTCTCCGTCTGCTTCAGATCCTTATAGCGAATATCCGGCTTTTTCCGAATGGTACCCAAACCGGAACAGGGTACGTCAGCAATGACAACATCCATGGCTCCGTTCCACTCAGGAACCGCCTTGGAAGCGTCCTGCAAGCGAGTGGTTAGCACAGAGATCCCCAGACGTTGGGCACCCTTTTCGATGAGCTTCAGCTTATGCTCGTGGATATCACAGGAGATCAGCTCTCCCTGATTATCCATAGCCAAAGCCGCGGCAAAGCTCTTCCCTCCGGGTGCGGCACAGCAATCCAGCACACGCTGTCCCGGTTGGATCCCTGCGGCATAAACTGCCAAACGAGCCGCCGCATCCTGTACATAGAAATCTCCCTTTTGGAAGGCCTCTAAGCCATCGATACTGCCACCGGCTCTCAGGGTCAAGCACCCATCCATCCATGGATGGCTCTGTACCTCTGCCCCCAATTCATGCAATTGGGAGAGCAGTACAGCCTCCGAGGTCTGCAGAGTATTGACCTGCAACATGGTGGGAGGGGTGTCGTTATGACTGCGGAGGAGATCCTCGATCCGATCCCCAACGCTGTCTTTTAGCAGATCCACCAGTTCCCGGGGATGGCTGTAACGGATAGATAGATCCGTAGGCTCCTCGGGAGGCATTGCTCGCAGGAAGGAACGGAGAATTCCGTTGATTACCTTGGCAGCCTGGGGATTTGCATATTTCTTACCCAATTCCACTGCTTCGTTTACCGCCGCGGAATGGGGCACTTTATCCATCATGGTGATCTGATACACTGCAAGAAGGAGAAGTTCCTCTACAACAGGTTGCAGTTTCCCACGGATAAAGGGTTTGAGCCAATGACTCAAAAGCAGGCGATTCTGCAATACACCGTAGCACAAACGGCTGGCAAAAGCCGCCTCTCTGCGGTCCGTATCTCGGAGGAGGTCCTTCAGAACCCCTTCAGACCAGGCGCCGTTCTTTCTGCAAGCCAGCAGAGCACGGAGCGCCGCCTCTCTGCCCTTCATCATAGGGTAATGGGATGGCCACGGAAATAGTCCGGTGCCGCCATACGCTTACCGCCCTCTGCTTGTAAGGTGGTAATGACCAGAACCTTACCGCCACCGCAAGCAACCTCTAAGCCTTCCTTAGTCACTGCCAAGAAGGTGCCGGGTTCCTTGTCGGTGGTCTTTTCTACAGAGCGAACTGTATAGATCTTAAACCGTTTGCCCTCGATCATGGTAGTTGCTACAGGCCAGGGATCCAGACCGCGAACATGGTCAATGATCTCACGGGAGCTACGGCTCCAATCAATGGGGCAAAGATCCTTCGTGAGCATGGGGGCGAAGGTGACCTTGCTCTCATCCTGGGGCGTACGGGTGACCCGATCCTCCTCCATAGCATCTAAGGTATCTACAAGTAACTGACCGCCGATCTGCGCCAAACGATCTAAGAGGGATTGGGCATTCTCGTAGGGCTCAATGGGAGTCTTGCGGATCTCGATAATATCACCGGCATGCATTTGCGCCGCCATATACATAGCGGTAACACCGGTCTCATCCATACCGTTTAACATCGCCCAC
>JAZREB010000468.1:0-1769 GCA_045660585.1 Faecousia sp.
GATCGTAAACTTTTGATGGAATGCAGAATGATATTGCACATGAATTCCGGTTTTACGGAGAAAATCGGCGGAATCTATGATTGCAGAGCGACTTTTATCCGGGAAATCTTCGGGCGGTCGGGTAATGATTGTAACGGTAGCACCCTTTTCTATGGGAAGTGCCAGATGCTTTGCTATTTCATGAACTCGAGACTTCTTTATATATGGGCTGAGGATCTGTATGCTTTGCATAGCATTGCGCAGATCGGAACAGTAGACGGGGAAGAAGGTTTTGCCGTCGTAAATCAAATCAGGGGCAGCATCCATAGCCGAGTCGGTCTTTAGCTTATATCCAATGGCAGCATATCCCTTCAGCCTTCTTTGATACATGGTTTCCAACATGGGGACTCGGATATCTACATAGTCGTAAATTTGCACTTCCTTCTTGCCGGGATAGTTTCGATGCAGACGACCTGCATATTGAGCGACTTTTCCTTTCCATGAAATAGGCAGTGTCAAGAACAGCGTATCAAGTCTTGGATAATCAAAACCCTCTCCAACATATTTCCCCGTCGCAATGATAAGCAAGGGAGCATCATCGGGAATAGAATGCAGATAATTCAGGGTCTCGCGCCGTTCTTTTTGAGATGCAGTTCCGTAAAGAAGAACGATATTCTTGCAGAAAGGAGCAAGGCGTTGGGAAAGAAGCTGTACATGCTCTCGACGCTCGGTCAGAACCAACGGTGTCCTGCCCTGTTCAAGTGCTTGTCGAATATCCTGAATGATCCATTCATTTCTGCCTTCGTGATTTGAAAGGTCACGGTAATGATCTGTGATGGTTTTATCGGAGTCCGATGAGAAATAGTGGGTAAATCTGGGGATCAAGTAATGTTCAAAATTTCGCTTTTCCGCCTGCTCTCGTGCATCTACTATATAGCGAACAGGCCCACACTGCATATAGATGATGGGCTGATGTCCGTCTTGGCGGCTGGGCGTGGCAGTCAAGCCATACACATAGCGAGCCGGAACTTCTTTTAAGACTCTTTCAAAGCTAAGGGCGGAAACATGGTGACACTCATCTACGATAACCATTCCGTAATTTTTCACGAGATCCTTTACTTCCGACCCGCGAATCAGCGAAGGAATGATTGCGATATCTATCAGACCGGACAAAGTGTTTTTATTTCCACCTAATTGACCGATTAGCGGTTGCTCTTTTTTGCGTCCCCGTTTCTTGGGAGGCTCGGGAAGAGATTCTTGGATTTGCAGAAATTCATTTAATGAAGATCTCCACTGCTCAAGGAGGGCTTGGGTGTGTACAAGAATCAGTGTATTGACTTTTCTCCGAGCAATCAAATAAGCGGCTAAGACAGTTTTGCCGAAGCCGGTGGTCGCGGATAAAATACCGATATTATGTGCCAACAGTGACTCCACGGCAGGTTCTTGCTCCACACGCAAAGAGCCCCGGAAATCTACATTGATTTTCTGCCCGAAGTGCGTTTCGTCAGTGATTTTATAAGAAATGTTGTTTTCTTCCAACAGCTCTGTAAATGTATCCTCACAGCCTCTGGGGAGGGCAAGGTAACCGTCCCGTTCCTCTGCCGTACAAATTACACGAGGCTTATCGTAGATTGGAAGCCGCATCGCCTGAGATTTGTAGAAATCCGGATTTTTAAAAGATGCCAATCGGAGCAACCTGTTTTTAGATCGAGGAGTTAGGGCAGATAGGGGAATATACAGTAGATTGGAGCGGACGATTTGCAACTGTGTTTGAAGTTCAAGTTGTGGCA
>JAZREB010000469.1:0-6716 GCA_045660585.1 Faecousia sp.
TTCGACATTGCAGACCTGTCTGCTTTTAGCCGGAAAAGCAAAAGAACCGTCTCAGCCGCCCTACAGGAGCTGGAAACAGCCGACCTGATCCACCGAGAAAAGCAGATCATAGGCCAACGCCGCCGGATCTATATCAAACTAAAACCCGATACCCTTCCACCATCCCACAGAAAAAACCGCCCACATACGTTAGCAGAAAACCGCCCACACACGTTGGCAGAAAACTGCTCACACACGTTAGCAGAAAATCGTCACTACCGTAAGCAGAAATCTTCCGCCCCCGTTGGCAGAAACTTGCCACCCTATATAAGTAATAATAATATAAATAATAATCATATAAATAATAATTTCAGAAACAAATATGATCCATATTATTTTGAGGAAGGAGATAGCTTATGAATTCCATCGGTTCTTGTATTTCCGATTATTTTCTATCCAAAACCCAACGGGCTCAGACTCGCCCCCTTAAGGAAGACGAGTATCGCAACAAGGATAACATCATCTATTGTAAAAATTGCAACACCCCCCGTCAAACCTACATTCCCATAAACGACGAATCCGTCTTGGTATCCGTTCTGTGCCACTGCAAAGCCGCCCAAAGTGACCGGAAAGAAGCACAATGGAAAGCCCGTCAGGAGCAAGACAGGATCGCCCATAACCGCCACATTGCCCTGCCCAATCCTCTGTTCCGGGACTATACCTTTGCATCGGATCAGGGCTTCAACCCCCGTGCCATGGCCATTGCCAAGAACTATGTAGAGCATTTTGAAACCTTCAAGAAAGAAGCCCAAGGCTTGCTTCTCTGGGGAAATGTGGGAACAGGGAAGACCTTCCTTGCAGGCTGTATCGTCAATGCCTTGGTCGACCGGGGCTATGCTCCCCTGCAGACTAATTTCTCCCGTCTGCTGAACACCCTGACCAATTACCACACCGAGGACAAAAACCGCTTTATCGACAGTCTCAACGCCTATGATCTGCTGGTAATAGACGACTTGGGCATTGAGCGAAGCACGGATTATACGGCAGAGATGTGCTTCCACATTATAGACAGCCGATACCGCAGCGGTCTGCCCATGATCATCACCACTAACATTCCCCTGCAGAAAATGAAAAACCCGGAGGATACGGCCCGCAGGCGAATCTTCGACCGCATACTGGAGCGTTGCCACCCCGTCAGCGTTAATGACATTAATGTCCGCAAGGCCCTGACGGAGGCAAAAAAGAAGAAAACCACAGACCTCCTCCTGTCTACAGGATCATGAGGCCATACCCCCATACACTTATCTCTGTCTACATAGTCATACCCCCACCGGAGCAGTTGTTTCTCTCTGGGCAACGGCAAGGCTTACCGAGACAATTTCCCCTGTTCATTGCCGTTCCGGGGGGCAGTTTCCTAAAAAACACAAAAAAACACCGATTTCCCGGAATTTCACTTTTCCCCCTATTGCAAAACCGAGAAAAAGGCCTATAATAGTAGGTGGATTCTATTATATGAAGGGTTCCCCACAGGCCTTGTGGCGGTTGGGGCCTTCGGAAAGGTTGTGCGCTTATGTCTCTTAAAATCTCTATGCGAATGCTATCCCTCACCCTGCTCTTTGCAATGCTCCTGAGCGTCCTGTCCCCCTTGGCTTCTGCGGTAGATCCTGCCGACTGTCTCCATGAGGATCTCACCCTTGCAGAAGAAAAGGCCCCCACCTGTCAAGAACCCGGTTTCCAAAAGTGGTCCTGTAACACCTGCGGACAAACAGTCGAAACCGCCCTTGACCCCATTTCCCACGACTATCAAGAGGGCTTTTGCACCATGTGCCGGAAGGATGCCCCCGGCAAGCAGTTCACCCGCACCGATTTCTTCACCTCCGGCGACCGCGTAGTGCTCTATAATTCCTATGCAGGGCTCGCCCTTTCCTTCGACGAGTCCACCGGGAAGCTCGTCCCCTCCCAAGTCACCGTGGAGGGCGATGTTCTCACCATCTCCGAGGATACCGCTGTATTTACGGCTCATTTCCTCCAGAAGTCTGATTCTTTTGTCCCTTATTGCACTCTGCAAACCTACACCGGGGAATACCTCACCTCAGACGAGGAAAGAAACCTCTACTACAGCCCGGAGCTAAATGCTTCCGGTCTCTGGTGGGCACCCTTTTTCCCGGAATCCGAGAGAGTCCACCTCATTCAAAACGGTAACGCCGATCTTATAAGCGGACCTTCTTTTCCTTGTATCCAATTTAAGGACGGACTGTTTTCCGTCGGTAATAAGCACGAAAGCTATGAGTTCAGCGGCGATGAAAGATTCTGTTTCCTGATCTACAGCCTCAACGGTTCCACAGAGTGCAGCCACAGCTTTGATGAAGGCACCGTCACCAAAAAGTCCACTTGTCAGGAAGAAGGTATTATGCTCCGCACCTGCACCCGCTGCGATCAGGCACATACCATATACCTGCCCACCGTCGATCACGAATGGCAACATGATCCCAACACCTCCATTTGCTACCCCACCTATATCTGCAAGTTCTGCGGTATCGCACAGGAAGAGATGGTCAAAACCACCGGTCACTTCTGGATGGTCCGCAACTGTGGCGACTGTGCCCGGTGCAAAGAGTGCGGTGATACTTCCGGTATCTTCACAGCCATAGACAGTGTAGAAGATCTTACAGACGGAGATCAAATCATCATTGCCGCAGATGTGAACGGAGAGCTTGTAGCCCTTGACAGCTTCACCTCCTACTACGGAATTTTCTACGGTACCCATACGGAAGCCTCCGGAGCCCATCTGACCCAATACAGGGATTCTCCGGTTTGGGATCTGGTACAAACAGAATCCGGCTTCGCTCTGTACAATAGCGAAGGCTATCTGTACCAGCAAGACATGAGAGATCCTACCTACGGTCTTTTCTACAAAGACATCCCCTATTCTTGGCAGATCACCGGAGAAGGTGGCCGCTTCCATATCACCCCCACCACTGACGATCTGATTCTGGTATATAATGGCACCAGCTCTGCCGACGGTTGTTATCAGCTCCATGAGTCAGAAGATCCCATGTCTGACTATGATTTCGCCGATCTGAAAATCTACAAATACGACCCCAACGGCACCCTTCCCCATGTTGACACTGACAAGGATAACACCTGCGATTATTGTCAAGCAGTTATGGATCCTGCCGGCTGTCTCCATGAGGATGCTATCCTTGCTGAAGAAAAGGCCTCCACCTGTCAAGAGGCAGGCTACATGAAATGGTCCTGCACCCTCTGCGGATATGTGGAAGTAGAGACCTTAAACACCCTCCTGCCCCACAATTACGAAGAGGGCTTCTGCACCATGTGCGGCAAGGATGCCCCCGGCAAGCAATTTACCCGTACCAACATGGTCAGCACCGGGGATCGTGTGGTTTTCTACAACGCCGATGCCGACATCGCTCTTTCCTTTGACGATTCCACCGGCAATATCACAGCCTCTAAGGTTACTGTAGAAGGAGACGTGTTGACCATTGCCGAGGATACTGCTGTATTTACCTACCGTTTCTACGACGGATGGAAAGAAGGCGGCACTCTGCAAATCTACACCGGAGAATATCTTACCGGAAGTCAAGAGGATTGTAGCGCGTTCTATTCCCGTGAAAAAACCAATTATAGTTTCTGGAATGTTTACGGCGCACCCGATTCGAACAATTCCGTATTCCTGATTGAGAATATGGCTGTTACTTTCCAATCCGTCTCTATTCCCTGTATCCAGTTCCAAGATGATCTGTTTTCCATTGGCGGCAAACACGGCATCTATGAATTTACAGATGATGTTAGATTCTATTTTATCCCCTATACACTCAACGGCTCCACAGACTGCGACCACGATTTTGCCGAAGGTGTCGTAACCAAAGAGCCCACCTGCATAGAAGAAGGCACTAAGGTCTACACCTGCACCCTCTGCGGCAAGAGCAAAACCCATTATCTTTCCCTTGCCGAGCATACATGGGAACTGGATTCCTGTGCCGAAAGCGGCTACGCTCCCTATACCTGCAAGTTCTGCGGCTTTGCTCAGGAAGAGATGGTCAAAACCACCGGTCACAAGTGGGTCTTAACCTCCTGTAACGAGCCCGCCCTTTGTGAAAACTGCGGTATCACCGGTGGCACATTCACCGAAGTAAACACCCTTGACGACCTTACAGACGGAGATCAAATCATCATTGCCGCAGATGTGAACGGAGAGCTTGTAGCCCTTGACAACTTCTTAATAAACACGATGTATCTCTCCGGTCACCCCGTGGAAAAGAAGCAAAACACCTTAACAAGTTATAGGAGCTCCATGGTTTGGACTCTTGTGCAGACGGATTCCGGCTTCGCACTTCATGGGACAGACGGTTATCTCCATCAGTCTTTACAAGAAGTCGAAAAGGCAATCAGACCCACACGAACAATCCTCAATGGTTTCTTCTTCGACGAAACGCCTTACAGTTGGCAGATCACCGGAGAAGGTGGCCGCTTCCATATCACCCCCACCACTGACGATCTGATTCTGGTATATAATGGCACCAGCTCTGCCGACGGTTGTTATCAGCTCCGTGAGTCAGAAGATCCCATGTCTGACTATAATTTCCCTGATTTGAGGATCTACAAATACGACCCCAACGGCACCCTTCCCCATGTTGATACTGACAAGGATAACGTCTGCGATCATTGCATCGAGACTGTCGTGGATGCCACCCTCTTAGGTCGTACCCTTTCCCTGAACGGTAATATTGCTATTAACTTTATGATGAGTCTGTCGCCTGAGGTTACCGCTGACGAAAACGCCTATATGCTCTTTACCCAAGAGGGCAAGGAGCCCGTCCGTCTGTACCACAATGATCGGGATGAACGGAATGTCAGGGGGGTATATAATTACGTCTATTCCTACGAGCTGGCTGCCATGGAAATGACCGACACCATTACTGCCCAGTATTTCTACGGGGACGGTAAGTGTACAGAGGTCTACACCTATTCCGTCAAGGAATATGCCGACAATATGCGTAACAAGCTGTCTGATAATAAACCCTTGGCCGATCTTCTGGATGCCATGCTGCGCTACGGTGCCGCTTCCCAACGGCAGTTTAATTACCACACCGAGCGTCTGGCTGACGAAGGCTTGGAGCCTGTGGATTACAGTGCCGTCACCATCGAAGGCTATCCCAAGATCATGCCCCAGGGAACAAATCTGGTGACCTTAGCCGGTGTTACCCTACAGCTTAATTCCGAAACTACCCTCCGCTTCCATCTCCGTGTAGACCCCTCTGTGGAGCAGTTCACCGTTACCTATAAGGGAGAGCCTATGGAAATAAGCTCTGCCAACAATCTGTACTGTGTGGAAATTACAGACATCTCCGCACCGGATCTGGACGAGCTTTTCACCATTACCGTAAACGACGGTACAAGCTCCGCCGATATCAGATACAGCCCCCTGACATACTGCGCTTCCGTTAAGAATAACATCCATGGTGGTCACAGCGAATCCATGCTGAACGTTGTTACCGCACTGTATCTGTACAACATGGCCGCTAACACATTCTTCACCCCCGCTGAATGATCCCCATAACGATCAACTGACCTAACCCAACGGCGAGTCCCTGAAAGGGGACTCGCCGTTACCTTTCTCCACACAGCTCCAACAGATTTTTCACGCAATGGTATATTCTCCCAATATCTGTTTACAATAGCATTATAGGGCTTTCCTCCCATTTTTATGCAAAGGTGAACGATTATGACAAAACCATGGAATATCCTCCTGTACATCCTCTTAGGGGCTCTGGGACTGTGGCTCTGCGGAGTCCTTCTTCTTCCCGTGGGGTTTCCCTTCCTACTGGGTTATTTCATAGCCCGCATGTCTCAGCGGTTCCGCCCCAAAAAGTGGAAACCCGTTCTCTCCGGCATTTTCAGTGTTACTATTGTGTTCCTCTTCTTGAGTGTGATCCTGTGGCTGGTATTGCGCACACTCCTGTCTGAGGGAGAACAGCTTGCCGGGAAATTACCGGGGCTCTTCCGGGAACTGTCCCCCTCTCTGGAACTCCTTCATAGCAAACTGACCTTCCTTGCCACTAAATTGCCGGAGGATCTGTCCGCCCCTGCCATAGATTGGGTGGATCGGCTCTTTGAAGGTAGCAGTCTGTTTGTCGGCTCCCTTTCGGAATGGCTCCTTGGTTGGGCGGCTCGGCTCCTGTCGGGGATCCCGGATCTTGTGCTGTTTGTGCTGACCACTCTGCTGTCTGCTTACTTTTTTGCTACCGATCCCCAAAAGCCCAAGATTTTCCTCTGCAAGCACATTCCCCAAAACTGGATCAATGGGGGAAAATCCCTTATCCGTCGTCTCAAAACAGCCCTGAAGGGATATGCAAAAAGCCAGCTATATCTCTCTGCCGTCACATATGTCCTGTGTGCCATTGGGCTCATGATCTTAGGCTATCCCAAAGGGCTCCTGATTGCCATTCCTATTGCATTGGTAGATGCCCTTCCCTTCCTGGGCGCAGGGTCAATTCTGATCCCCTGGGCGATCATCTCCTTTCTGCGGGGAGATACTACCGGTGGCGGTGGTATGATGCTCCTGTACGGAGTGTGCTCTATTACACGGACTGTTCTGGAGCCCAGATTTTTAGGCTCCCAAATGGGTCTGCATCCCCTCATGACTCTGGCAAGCCTCTATGGCGGATACCGTATATTCGGCTTCTGGGGCATGGTGCTCCTCCCCATCGGTGTCA
>JAZREB010000470.1:0-15641 GCA_045660585.1 Faecousia sp.
TCTTCTTTTCGTTGATAATCATGATTTAATCCTCCAAATAGATGTTTGAGATTGGGACTTTGTGTTCCCTTTTGTGTCTTCATTATATCATAGGATCGCGGAGAATCGGTCGTTATATTGGTACGCATAAAGTCATTTAATCATTCTAATATTTACTAAAAATAATGGTAATACCAAACATTTTCAATGATTAAAAGAAGTATAAAAATGATTGTAAATACAGATAAAAGATGTTTGCATTTTGTTTGAAAGTAATTTATAATAGTAGGCAAGATGGTACCATTTTCGAAAGGTACCATTTCGGGGTAATCTCCTCTGTTTCGCAGTGACGCAGCGGGAGAAAGTACAATTTTCGTACCATTCAGGGCGCAAAAAAGAAGGAACAGCTTTCACTGTTCCTCCTTGATAATGTTCGGAATTCGAAGATTTTCCGCAGGGAAATCTTACTTGAAATATCTCTTGAGCAGGCCTTCCAGAGCGCGGCCGTGGCTTGCCTCATCGCGAGCCATCTCGTGGACGGTGTCATGGATAGCATCCAGGTTGTGCTTCTTAGCCATCTTTGCAAGCTCGAACTTGCCGGAGGTTGCGCCGTACTCGCAGTCAACACGCCATGCCAAGTTGTGCTTGGTGTCGTTCTTCATGTTGGGCTCCAGATAGCTGCCCAGGAGTTCTGCGAACTTGGAAGCGTGCTCTGCTTCTTCGTAAGCGGCCTTTTCCCAGTACAGGCCGATCTCGGGATAGCCTTCGCGATGAGCGATACGAGCCATGCACAGGTACATACCGACTTCGGCGCACTCGCCTTCAAAGTTAGCCTTCAACTGATCCAGGATGAACTTCTTATCTTCTTCGGGAACGCCGTCAAGCTGAGTGCCGACACCGAATACATGCTCTGCTGCCAGGGTCATTTCGCCTTCTACAGCCTTGAACTTCTCGCCGGGAACCTTGCACAGGGGGCACTTGAAACCTTCGGGCATCTCGCCTTCGTGAACATAACCGCAAACGGGGCATACATACTTCTTCATAATTTTTTCCTCCATAATTTTAAAATTTAAATTTGTTAGTAGTTAATTTATTGTAAGATCCGTGTTCTCTCTCAGAGAGAGGAAGGGGATCAGCCTTGCAAATTCTTTTCTGCACAGGAATTACAGATCCCTGTAAAGGTCAGGATACACTGTTCTACACAACCACAGCCTACTGCAGAGCCGAGTTGGGTGGGAGGCTCTAACTCCTCCACATCAATGACCGCTGAGCAGTAATTGCAAATAAAGTGGGTGTGAGGCTCCGGATTGCCCTCGAACCGTTCCAGTCCCTTAACCACGCCGATGGTACCGAGGATGCCCTCCTCTTTAAACATGGCCAGATTGCGGTACACCGTACCCAGTGACAGATCCGGGATCTGAGGTTTTAGCTGTGCGTAAACCCATTCCGCTGTGGGATGAGCCTTGGTAGATCGGACACATTCTAAAATTGCGTCTCTCTTTTTACTATGCTTATGGGCAGCCATTTGGTCACCTCCATTCTGCAAATAAGAATCATTCCTGTTTACATTCACATTGTATCACAAGAATTTCATTTTGTCAATAATAAAAATAAGAATTTTTATTATTTTTATAAAATTTTTTGTGTGAAACCTATATGAATTTTGCCATAAGAATGATATAATGTATATACACTCTTTAAAAAACGAAAGGAGAAGGAATTATGGGACTTATTAAAGCTGCGCTGGGCGCAATCGGTGGCACACTTGCCGATCAGTGGAAGGAATTCTTCTACTGCGAAGCTATGGACAAGGATGTCCTGGTAACCAAGGGACAGAAGCAAATAGGCAGTCGTTCCTCCAACACCAAGGCCAGTGATAACGTCATCTCCAACGGCTCCGGCATTGCTGTTGCCGACGGCCAGTGCATGATTATCGTAGAACAGGGCAAGGTGGTAGACTTCTGTGCCGAGCCCGGTCAGTATACATACAAAACCGATTTGGAGCCCAGCCTCTTTACAGGTTCTCTGGGGCAGAGCTTAAAGGACACCTTTAAGGAGATTGGCAAGCGTTTTACCTACGGTGGCGACACCGGCAAGGATCAGAGAGTCTATTATTTCAACACCAAGGAAATCATGGACAACAAATTCGGTACCGCTACCCCCATTCCCTTCCGAGTCTATGATCGGAACATCGGTCTGGATATGGATACTTCTGTCCGTTGCAACGGTCTGTACTCCTACAAGATCGCAAACCCCCTGCTGTTCTATACCAATGTATGTGGTAACATCTCCGGGGAATACCGTCGCAGTGAGATCGACAACCAGTTGAAGACGGAGTTCATTAGCGCATTACAACCTTCCTTCGCTTCTATTTCCGATTTGGGCATCCGTCCCAACGCACTGCCTGCCCATGTAACAGAGCTGTGTGATTCCATGAACGGCATCCTATCTCAGAAGTGGGGCGAGCTCCGCGGTCTGCAGGTGGTCTCCATTGCCATGAATCCCCCCTCCCTGCCGGAAGAGGATGCAAAGCTCCTGCGGGATGCACAGCGTACCGCTATGATGAAGGATCCCACCATGGCCGCCGCCACTCTGGTTGGTGCCCAGGCAGATGCTATGAAAGCCGCCGCCTCCAACTCCGCAGGCGCAATGACCGGCTTTATGGGTTTCGGCATGGCACAGCAGGCAGGTGGCCTCAATGCCAACACACTGTATCAGATGGGACAGCAACAGCAGTCTCAGCCTGCACCTCAGGCTCCCCGGGACGGTTGGAAGTGTTCTTGCGGCGCAACCGCTACGGGCAAATTCTGTCCCGAGTGTGGCAGTAAGAAACCCGAGGCAAAGCCCACCGGCTGGACCTGTACCTGCGGCGCAACCGCAACCGGCAATTTCTGCCCGGAATGCGGCAGCAAGAAGCCGGAAGAAGGCTGGAAATGCGCCTGTGGTACTGTAAACAAGGGCAAGTTCTGCGCTGAGTGCGGTGCTAAAAAGCCCGTAGACGAACCCCTGTATAAGTGCGATAAGTGCGGTTGGGAGCCGGAAGATCCCAAGAATCCTCCCAGATTCTGCCCCGAATGCGGTGACCGTTTCGACGACAATGATGTGCAGTAAGTTCTAAGATCCTTTTATGAGAGGAAAGAGTCTGTATGGCAACCATTTTAGATTATAAATGTCCTGCCTGCGGAGGCAAAGCGGAATTTGACAGTAGCACCCAAATGATGAAGTGTCCCTTCTGCGATACCACATTCGATGTCAACGCCATGGCAGAGATGGATCAGGTTCTGGAGGAAGAAGCTCCCCAGGCCCCTGCCTGGGAAACCACCGACCAACAGTGGGAAGATGACGAAGCCGCGCAAATGCAAGTATTCGTCTGCAATTCCTGTGGTGGCGAGCTGATCACAGACAGCACTACTGTGGCTACCCATTGTCCCTATTGCGACAATCCCGTAGTGCTGGCAGGACGGCTATCCGGGGATCTGAAGCCGGATCTTGTCATCCCCTTCCAATTGGATAAGGAATATGCCAAGAACGCCTTCCGCAAGCACTTCATGGGGAAAAAGCTCTTGCCTAAGTCCTTCTATGCCGAAAGTCGGTTAGAAGAAATCAAGGGTGTCTATGTTCCCTTCTGGCTATTTGACGCAGATGTAGATGCAAATATCACTTATAAAGCCACCAAAGTCCGCACCTGGAGCGACCACAACTACATATATACCGAAACCAGCCACTATTCCGTAGTTCGTGACGGCTCTATCGGTTTTCAGCGGATCCCCGTAGACGGCTCCTCCAAAATGCCGGATGACATGATGGAGTCCATTGAGCCATACGACTCCCGACAGGCCGTAGATTTCCAAACTGCGTATCTCTCGGGCTATCTGGCAGACCGATACGATGTAACCGCCGAGCAGAGCATTCAGCGAGCCAACCAGCGGATCAAACACAGTACCGAAAACGTCTTCCGCAACTCGGTGGTAGGTTACTCCTCTGTCAATACCGCAGGCTCTAACATTCACACAGATAATTGCAAAACCAAGTATGCTCTCTACCCCGTCTGGATGCTAACCACCATCTGGGGCGGTAAAAAATACACCTTTGCCATGAATGGCCAAACCGGCAAATTTATCGGCGATCTACCTATGAGCAAGGCCGCTTATTGGAAGTGGTGGGCCATTTGGGCAGGAATCCTATCTGCAGGGGCCCTTGGGATCCTGTTTATCCTGACCAAAATGGGCATCATATAAGGAGGGCGCAGATATGAAACTACGTATTTTTCTCCTGATACTCCTTGTAATTGCCCTGCTGACAACTGCCGTTTTCGCAGCAGAAGAGCCGAGCTATGTATTTGATGAAGCTGACGTTTTGACCCATGAAGAGGAAGAGCGCCTGAATCAAAAATTAGCCCAAATTTCCGAAGAATTAGGGATCTCTGTACTCGCCGCAACAGCGAGAGATAATAACTATTATTTAGAAAGCTCTGCACGCACCTATTTTACCCGAAAAAGCCCCTCAACCGATGGTTTGATCCTATATCTGGCTTTCAGTGGAAACGAAAACAGATACCACATCGATGCATACGGAAATACTGCTAACAAGTTTTCCGAGAGAATGTATGACAAGGTAGAAAACGCTTGTGTTCCCCTTCTCCGTGCAGGAGAGTATTCTATGGCCATCTCTTCCTATGCCAATACCTGCAACAAACAGATCAGTGCTTATGGAAAGATGTCCGTCCCGGAAATCCTGCTCTGCTTTGTTATCGGCATTGTTCTCAGTTTCCTGATCCCTATGAACATACTAAAGAATCAGCTAAAATCCGTACGACTTCAGCCCGAGGCAAACAGCTATATTCGTCAGGACAGTCTCCTATTCCGGAAACAGTCCGACACCTTCCTCTACCGAAATGTCACCCGGGTCCCGAAGCCCAAAAATTCCTCCGGTGGTGGACGTGTCGGCGGAGGCAGCAGTGGCCGTAGCGGAAGATTCTAACCCCGGATAACCCCACAAAATAACTCCCCATAGATCCAAAAATCTATGGGGAGTCATTTATATGCGTTACAAAGGATATCAGCCGTAGATGGGGTACTTGTCGGTCAGAGCCTGTACAGTGGTGCGAACCTTTTCCTGTGTGCCTTCGAAATCCGTAGCAGTATCGTAGATGCACTGTGCAATGATATCCATGTCAGCTTCCTTCAGACCACGGGTGGTAGCGGCAGGAGTGCCAATACGGACACCGCTGGTAATAGAGGGCTTCTGAGGGTCGTTGGGGATAGCATTCTTGTTGACGGTGATATAGTTCTCGTCCAGACGGTGCTGGAGCTCAATGCCGGTAGTTCCCAAGGGGCGCAGGTCAGCAAGGAGCAGATGGTTGTCAGTGCCACCGGAGACCAGATCAAAGCCACGAGCCAGCAGACCCTTTGCCAGTGCCTGAGAGTTCTTGACTACCTGATGTGCGTACTCGCTGAATGAAGGATCCATTGCCTCGTTGAAGCAAATGGCCTTGGCTGCGATGACGTGCATAAGGGGGCCACCCTGGGTGCCGGGGAATACGCCGGAATTTAACTTCTTGGCGAATTCTTCTTTGCCCAGGATCAAGCCACCACGGGGACCACGGAGGGTCTTATGGGTGGTGGTAGTGACGATATCCGCATAGGGAACAGGGCCCCCATGAGCGCCGCCTGCTACCAGACCTGCAATATGAGCCATATCTACCATAAAGTAGGCGCCTACGGAATGAGCGATCTCTGCAAACTTAGCAAAGTCGATGGCACGGGGATATGCAGAAGCACCGGCTACGATGAGCTTCGGTCTGAATTCCTGAGCCATGCGAGCAACCTCGTCATACTTGATCCGGCGCGTCTGACGATCTACGCCGTAGGAAGCAATGGTGAAGGTCTTACCACTCTGGTTGGCGGGAGAACCGTGGGTCAGGTGACCACCATTGGCCAGATCCATACCCAGAATCTTATCGCCGGGCTGGAGCAGTGCCTGATAGACTGCCAGATTTGCCTGTGCACCGCTGTGGGGCTGAACATTGGCAAACTCTGCGCCGAAGAGCTTCTTGGCGCGCTCAATGGCGATCGTCTCGATCTCGTCGACAACCTCACAACCGCCGTAATAACGCTTGCCGGGAAGACCCTCGGCATACTTGTTGGTCAGCACAGTGCCCATGCAAGCAATAACCGCAGGGGATGCAATATTTTCAGAAGCGATAAGCTCTAAATTTCTCTTTTGACGGCGGAGCTCCTGACCCATAAGGCCTGCGATTTCCGCATCATATTTTTCTACAAATTCAATATTGGGGGCCAATTCGCTAAGATTCATGCTTTTGTCTCCTTTTGGGGTTATTGTCCTATTATACCACCACACTGCAAAAAATCAACCCTTTGACTCAATATTTTATCTAAACCGATGAAAAAAAATCCATGATTTGTATAAACGAAGAAGGCCACAGCGCCACTGACGGCAAAATTTAAGGCTCCCTTCAGCACAGGGAGCCTATCTCTCGGGTTTATTTACGGCAGGCACGGCTGATTTCTTCCATCTTGAGAACCGAAGCCACATTATTCAGGAACACATTCTCCCCTGCAATTTTCCCAAGGAGTTTGCGGAAGGGATACAATATCCCTACCAAAAATCTCATTTTGGGACTATAGATCATATGGAGCCTGCAATAGGCCTTGCGGAATTGGAAGGTATGCTCCAAATAATCCTGAATATTGGTCTTATGGCGAATGGCTCGCTGTCCGTCCATAATATATTTACACTGTCCGCCGTTGAGATACTCCCTCACAACCTCGTAGGTCAGTGCTGCTGAAATCTGATATTTCAGGTAGTCCGGGTCATATTTGATCACGGACATCCCCACACAATCCGGGTAAATGTCATTTTTGACATAGGCCACGAGACTGTCCGTTTCTTTAAAAAACGCGCCATAATATTGGGCGGTGTCTGTCTCCAGAGTCTTTTGGAAAGATTCCTTGGAAACATATCCCTCGTGGGCGGTATACCGCTGTTGGGCTCTGCAGTAGCACCCATAGAGCTCCTCCCCATAGGCCACGGGATCGATCTTGCGGATCTCTACATGGCGCAGACCCTTGCGGATCTTGTGGCGAGTGTTAGAGGACTCGATCTCTTCCAGAACCACCGGAGTATCCTTGATAACGTACCACCAGGGGGTTTCCTCTCCGCAATCGAAGTCCGTCACATATGTAATAAAGCGGTATCCCCCCATAGCCTTTGCGGTGGCAATATCCTCTGCTGTAGGCGCAATATGAGGAGGGCCGTCGGGCACGATGGCGCCATTATATCTCTTCCATTTAACCATGGGAAATTCTCCTGTAGATCTTCCGGATCCCCTGTCGCTCCACTTCCCCTACATGGGTAAGTCCTGCGGCTTCGATCCCCTTGATAGAGGGCAGATTCTCTCCGTGGACAATCATATATGCTCTCTTTCGCCGGGTGCAATTGTCTGCATGAATCGCTCTGAGAACCTTTCTGTAAATGCCCCTGCCCTGATAATCGGGATCTGTGCGGCAGGGTCCGATATGGATATCGCCCTGTTCCATAAAGGGGAATTTCGGTGTCCGTCCCGTTACATAAGATGTATGGATGGGTCTTCCCGACTCCTCGGTGACATAGTAGATACGAAAGTCACCCTTGGAAGACACATAGAACAGGCTCCGCACCAGACGGGTTTTGAGACTTTTCTGTTCCCCCGGGACAAAAAGAGAAAAGAGGGATAGTTTTTTCACCTTTACAGCAAGGTCGGAAGGCATTTCTGTGTAGCCCTTATAATTCAGTTCATATAGTCGCATAGCAAGCCTCCTCTCCGACCTTATCTCATACATTATATCTTTATTTCGCTGCCAAGTCAATAGATTTTCCCCATTCTCCACAGGAAAGGGAAAGTGCCGTCTCAGAGTCCGATCCTCTGAGACGGCACTGTTTTATATCAGTTCGTCAATTAAGCCTCGCAGTAAGCGGCAGCGGTCTTAGCAGCCAGACGAGCGTTGTTGAATACCAACTGGATGTTGGACTCCAGGCTGTTGCCGCCGGTGAGCTCGGTAACTCTTGCCAGCAGGAAGGGAGTGGTCTCCTTGCCGTGGATGCCCTTTTCCTCAGCCTCTGCTACAGCCTGATCGATAGCTGCGGAGATAACCTTGGAATCCATGGAATACTCTACGGGGATGGGGTTAGCAACCAGCATGCCACCCTTCAGACCCATCTCGTTCTGAACCTTGAATGCCTTTGCGATCTCTGCAGGACTGTCCATACGATAGTCAACATTGAAATCAGACTCACGGGTGAAGAATGCGGGGAGCTTTTCGGTCTCGTAGCCGACAACGGGAACACCGTGGGTCTCCAGGTACTCCAGGGTCAGGCCCAGATCCAGGATGGACTTAGCACCTGCGCAGACGACCATAACGGGGGTCTGTGCCAGCTCTTCCAGGTCAGCAGAAATGTCCATGGTGGTCTCAGCGCCGCGATGTACGCCGCCGATGCCACCGCTAGCAAATACCTTAATGCCTGCCATGTGAGCGATCATGATGGTGGTGGTAACGGTAGTAGCACCGTCTTCGCCACGAGCGCAGAGAACAGCCAGGTCACGACGGGAAGCCTTGGCAATATCCAGACCCTTCTTGCCGAAGTATTCGATCTCTTCGGGAGACAGGCCGGCCTTCAGACGGCCACCGATAACAGCGATGGTAGCAGGAACTGCACCATTATCACGAACGATCTGCTCAACAGCCAGAGCAGTCTCAACATTCTGGGGGTAGGGCATGCCATGAGAAATGATGGTGGATTCGAGAGCAACAACGGGCTTGCCGGCTGCGAGAGCTTCGGCGACTTCGGGCTTGATGTCCAAGTACTTGTTCAGCATGATAATTTCCTCCAAAAATTAAATATAATTAGTTATTGTTTAAACGATTACGTACAGCTTCTGCACAAATCGCAGGGTTTATGGTTTCTTCTGACTCAATGGTCATTGCCGCAACTGCGGCGGCGGCTCTTGCGGATTCTTCCAGATCGATTCCCTCTAAGTAGGCCCAGGTAAGTGCCGCCATGAAGGAATCCCCTGCACCGGTGGCATTGCGCATGGTTGCCTTGAAGCAAGGAACCTTGATCATTCTCTCCCGGTCTGCGGCAAGGACTCCGTCGGCACCCAGGGAAATGAAGACCCGGTGCATTCCCGTATTGATGAGGGCCTGTGCGGCCTTGCGCAGGCTATCCTCATCGGTGATGGGAATTCCGGTCAGCAGTTCTGCTTCCATACGATTGGGCTTGAAGGTGTGGATCTTACCCAAGACGTCCCGAACCTTTTCTGCCTTGGCAGTGGAGACAGGATCCACAAAAATGGGAGCAGTACAGCGTTCTGCCAGGAAAGCGATGCTCTCCCGGGGGATATTGGTATCTATCACAACCAACCGAGCATTATTGATCAGTGTCAGATGATTGGATAGGTAAGCGGGGGTGATCTTCTCGCAGATTTCCATATCGGACAGAGCCAGAGCCATGTCACCATCGTTATCATTGAGGAAGAGATAGGTGGGAGTCGTACCACCGGGGATCTGCAACGCACAGCTCACGTCGATGCCCAGCTCCTTGCAGGAGGCGTCGATCCGCTGTCCGTAAATGTCGTCACCGTAGGCAGTGAGCATTCTCACATCTATACCCAGCAAGCTCATGTTATGAGCAATGTTCCGTCCCACACCACCTAAGCTGGTGGTTACCTTGCCGGGATTGGAGTCCCTGGCAACGAGGGGGTTGAAAGAACGACCGCCGATGTCGATATTCACACCGCCAATGACCACTGCGTAGCTACCGGTGCGCAGGACATAACCTTTGCCTGCGATGTAGCCCTTTTTCATCAGGTTGGAAATGTGAACTGCTACTGAGGAGCGGGTGATGCCGGCCTTTTCCGCCAGCTTTTCTTGGGAAATCATGGGATCAGCCTCGATCCACCGAAGGATTTGCTGTTCTCTCTCAGTCATTCGCTTACCTCCTTAACATTTGCTTGCTAAGCACATATTTACAGTACCATACATTTGTTTATTTGTCAAGAGATCCTTCTAAAATTTTTTGAATTTTTTCTGTTTTCCACGTAACAGGAAAGATCTCCGGAGTCCCAAGGGGACAGAGTTGCTTTTCCAGCCAGATCACATCATACCAGTTACCAAATTTATAGCCCACATCCTTGTATGTCAGAACCTCCCTATACCCTACCGCCTTATGGAAGGCTACAGAGGGCTCGTTAGCAGAGGTTACTACGGCATAAACCTTCCGCACGCCTTGCTGTCGCAGGATCTCCTCGATCACACTGTAGAGTTTGCGTCCCATGCCCTTTCCTTTTGTCTTTAGATAGCAGGATATCTCCGCATTCCAGCTATAGGCCGCCCGTTCAAAGGCTCTGCCTGCATAGGCATAGCCCAAAACTTCCCCCGACTCTTCCCACACAAGCCAGGGATACATTTCCTTGTGTTCCTCTAATCGGCGAGTAAATTCTTCTACAGAGGGTACCTCATATTCAAAACTTACCGCTGTTTCTTTCACATAATATTCATAGATGGCCAGCATGCCGGGGACATCTTGTGCCACTGCTTCCCGTATCATGTCATTCCTCCTGTTTTCCAGAGTATAAATACAGTATACCATAAAAATTCCATTTTTGCACTTGGCAGATTTCTGTTTTTCTGGTATACTGTCATCAGAAAGGAGGAGTGTCCCGTGAATCATCTTCCCTTTGGACTCCGCACCATTAAAACAGCCCTATCCGTAACCCTGTCCGTTCTCTTTGTTCGTCTGCTCTCTGCCGAAAACGATGCCATGTTCTATGCGGCCTTAGGCGGGCTGGTTGCTATGGATACCACCTTCCGTCGTTCTTTGCAACAGGGCATTACCCAGTTTTTCGGTGTGCTCTTCGGCACTGCAGTGGGATATTTCGCCCACAAATTTCTCCCCACCATTCCCTTCTGGTCTGTTGGGTTGGGCATTTTAATGCTGATTATGCTGTGCAACGGTCTTAAGATTTCCTACAGCATCACCCTATCTTGTATCGTATTCCTATCTGCTTGCAGTTACGGATCGGATAATTTGCTCCACGATGCCTATATTCGCATTATCTATACTGCCTTGGGCTTGGCTGTAGCGTTGCTCATCAACGTTTCCATCAGACCGTACAATAACAGAGCCCGCATTA
This sequence comes from Faecousia sp., assembly GCA_045660585.1. Classification (GTDB taxonomy): domain Bacteria; phylum Bacillota; class Clostridia; order Oscillospirales; family Oscillospiraceae; genus JAZOXB01. The sequence continues at coordinate 11,171 of JAZREB010000470.1, forward strand.
TTCGATTACTGCGAGAACTGCAGAGCCAATTCCCACCCCTGTTAGAGAGTATCGTTATCCGGGAACGTTTCCCGGAAACACAAACCCTGATCGATCTGTTACGGCAAATCGACAATGAGATCGCCCTGTACCAATCCCAGCGATTCTTCCACCGAAAAAACAACGACGAGGCGCTGGTCTGCGGTTGCCGTCAGTTGGGAGAACGCATGGTTGCGGAATTAGAGGTAATCTGTGGCATGGACACCCTGGGTGATCTGGCATCGGATAATGCCGCCAAATTAGAATCCCTGGGGATTTCTACTGCGGAGCTTTCGCCCCGTAAGTGCACCCGTCGAGACACCATCGTTATGAACTACCACTTGGAAAAGCTCCTGTTGGCCTACGAGTATTTAGAAGAATTTTTAAAAGAATAAGGCATAATCCAATCCCTTCCCCCATAGGCTGTGGGGGGAGGGATTTTCTTTGATGGATCAGAACTTGACCCCCCTTGCTCTCAAACGGGCAGGTGCGGAGGATCTGCGTGAATTCCAAAGACAGCGGGGGCTATACCCCTCCGGCACGGAGGATATTCTGACTATGCAACAGCTCATGCCCTATTTGGTAGGCTATCGACGATATATGGTAAAACCGGGAGATAGCTTCTACTCCATCGCACGGCAGCTTTCTACCACAACAGGGGCAATTTCTACCGCAAATCCAAACACAGACAGCCGACGGCTCCGTCCGGGGCAATACCTGATCGTGCCCTACAGTTTCCCTGTGGTTCCTACAGATGTCCCCTTTACATCGGAATTACTGGCTCTGTGTGTAGAGGGACTCACCATGCGCTACCCCTTTCTCAGTAGTCGCAGGCTCACCACCACCGCCTATGGAAGACCCGTAACTCTCCTAAAAATGGGAGAAGGGCGACGATCCGTTCTGTATAACGGCAGTCACCATAGTAATGAGTGGATCACAACGCCTCTGCTTATGCGATTTGTAGAAGAATACGCAAGAGCCGTCTCCCGTGGGGGAAAATTATGGGATCGTGATGCGGTAGCTCTGTTCCGCAGGACACAGCTCTATGTTGTGCCCATGGTCAATCCCGACGGCGTAGATCTGGTAACGGGAGCCACAGGAGAAAACTCCCCGGAATACGAAGCCGCCCAAAATATTGCCGCACGGTTCCCTGCCATTCCCTTCCCCGACGGGTGGAAGGCCAATCTCCTTGGGGTAGATCTGAATCTAAACTACCCCGCAGGATGGGAGCAAGCCCGAGAGAACAAATACGCTCTGGGCTTTGATCGTCCTGCTCCTCGGGATTTCGTAGGACTCACCCCCTTGGATCAGGCAGAATCTATAGCTATGGCACAACTCACACGGCAGATTTCTCCCAGATTGACCCTATCTTACCATTCCCAAGGCAAGGTCATCTATTGGAAATTCAAGGATATTGAAGTCCCGGAGGGACAACAAATCGGGCAGGCCTTTGCCCGTAGTTCAGGCTATGAGTTGGAGGACACCCCCTTCGCCTCCGGCTTCGCAGGATACAAAGACTGGTTTATACAGGAGTATAACCGTCCCGGCTACACCATCGAGGTCGGCAGCGGAACCAATCCCCTGCCCATCGATCAACTGGATGAAATTTACAGAGATAACTTAGGGATCCTGGTCCAGGGTCTTTATTTGTGAAATTTTTATAAAAAACCTCTTCCTTTTTAAAGAAAAATGTGATAAAATACATATACAAAATATATACCAAAGGAGGGCTATCTCATGAAACGAGTCATCACCATCAGCAGAGAATTCGGTAGCGGCGGACGGACCATCGGTCGCATGGTCGCAGAGCACCTTGGCTATGCTTTCTATGACGAGGAACTGGTTAACGAAGTCGCCAAACGTAGCGGTTTCTGTCCGGATTTCGTCAAGGAACAGGGCGAATATGCCACATCACGCCACAGCCTGCTATTCTCCCTGGCTACAGCACAGCAGGCCACACTGGACTGTCTGTCCACCATGGATAAGCTGTACATCGAACAGACCAAGGTCATCGAAGAATTGGCCGCAGAGGGTAACTGTGTCATCGTAGGCCGATGTGCAGACTACATTCTCCGTGATCGGCAGGATACCCTCCACGTTTTCATCTATGGCAACGAGGAGGAAAAAGCCCGTCGAATCGTGGAACGCTACGGCGAAACCTCTAAATCTCCCGAGAGACGTCTCCACGAAAAGGATCAAAAGCGTAAAGTCTATTACAGAAATTACACCGGCAGAACCTGGGGGCAGGCAATAAACTACGACCTGTGCCTGAACAGTAGTGTTCTGTCTCTGGATACCTGTGCGGATCTGATCCTCCGTGCCACGGAATAACCGAACAGAAAATTCCCCCTCCTTGGTAAAAGGAGGGGGATCTTTTTTTACGATGTTCTTTTTATGAAAAATTAGGGTTAGATCTCAACCAGATCATACTCATCGGTACCCAGTCCGATTTTCTTGCCGTGGGTGATCTGCGCTCTCCAGTCTGTAACAGGGTGGAGATCCTTAAAGAGATCGCCGGTTTCCCCTTCAAAGGTGTGCTCTGCGTTGCGGGGCATTTTCAGGCACAGCTCAGCGCAGGCCAGATCCAGTGCAATGGGATCGAAGGAGGCCAGCATACCGATATCGGGAATAACGGGCACATCATTGACACCGTAGCAATCGCAAACCGGAGATACATCACAGATCAGGCTGATATGGAAATGGGGACGATCCTGCAATACAGCCTTGGTGTACTCTGCCATCTTGCAGTTGAGGATGGTAGTGCTCTCGTCATTGGCGGCATCAATGGCATCCACGGGACAAGCACCGATACAACGACCACAGCCTAAGCACTTGTCAAGGTCGATACGCATTTTCTTGTTTTCCAGCACAGGCGCATCATGGGCACAGGCCTTGGCGCAAGCGCCGCAACCGATACACTTTTTCTCGTAGACAATAGGCTTGCCTGCGGAGTGCATCTCCATCTTGCCGGCACGGGAGCCACCGCCCATACCGATGTTCTTCAGGGCACCGCCGAATCCTGTTGCTTCGTGTCCCTTAAAGTGAGTCAGAGAAATGACGATATCCGCATCCATTAAGGCTCTGCCGATCTTGGCAGAGGAAACATAGTCGCCGTTTACGGGGACTTCTACATCATCGGTACCCTTGAGACCGTCTGCAATCAAGAGATGACAGCCAACATTGTAGGGGTTAAATCCGTTCTGATAGGCAGATTCCAGATGATCCAGGGCATTCTTTCTGCCACCGACATAGAGGGTGTTACAATCGGTCAGGAAGGGCTTGCCCCCCAACTGTTTGACCAAGTCTACAACGGTACGGGCATAGTTGGGACGGAGGTATGCCAGATTGCCGGGCTCACCGAAATGGAGCTTGATGGCTACATACTTGTTCTCGAAGTCGATTTTATCCATGCCTGCGGTTAAAAGCAGACGGCTCAGCTTCTGCTGAAGGTTCTCACGAAGGGTAGTGCGGAAGGTAGTAAAATAAACTTTTGCTCTTTCCATGGTTATTCCTCCTTGTTCGTTTTCCTTAAAATCATAGTATATCTCATTTCGCGGTGATAAAATTCCCGGTTACGGTTCTGTTTTCAGCCGTTCGTTCCGTTCTCTCTCTGCCTGGGACAGGCGGAGGTAGTTGGGAGCCATGGTAGCACCGTCGCCGGTCTCTCCACGGGCAAGGGCAGACTCTGCCGCCAGAGCCACACCGGAGGCTCTCTGCATACACAGGTGCTCCGGAGCACACCCATAGCCCAGTGCTTTATGGCACAGTTTCGCTCCGTCGCCCACCAAAAGGACAGGCTCTGTATAAGCAGACAGCTCCTCTCTCAACTCCTCAATGGAGATGGCGCAGTCCTCTACCAATCGGGTAAGGTTCCCCTCTCTACAGGAGAACAAGCCGTGATAAACCTGATCCCTACGAGCATCCATAACACAGCAGATCAGGCCGGTATAATTCTGTGCCTGATGTGCCATGGCCTCTAAGGTGGACACGCCCACACAGGGGATCCGGGCACCCCAGGCATAGCCCTTGGCGGCGGCAACACCGATACGAACACCTGTAAAGCTACCGGGGCCTGCGGCGCAAGCCACTGCATCTACCGACGACACACCACAGTTGGTAAGTAAATCCTCTGCCATTTTCATTAAAGTCGTACTGTGAGTCTGTCCACAGTTCTGATAATATTCTCCAACCAGTACTCCGTCACTGAGCAGAGCAACGGAGCAGGCCTTTGCAGAACTTTCAAAGCTCAAAATTTTCATCTAAAGCCCCTCCTTCGACGGTAATGGATCGGGTGTCGTCATCCAGCCGCCTGATCCGTACCCAAATGGCATCCTCCATAGCATCGGAGACATTCTCGCCCCATTCCACAGCGCACACTCCACGCCGGAGAAGGTAATCATCCCAACCGATATCGAAGAGATCATCACTCCTCCCAAGGCGGTACATATCAAAG
>JAZREB010000471.1:0-22537 GCA_045660585.1 Faecousia sp.
CCCATATTCCCACCGGCGTCGTAGTAGCCTGCCAGAGCGAAAGAAGCCAGATCCAGAACCGTGAGACCGCAATGCGTATGCTGCGTTCCAAGCTGGTTGAGATCAAAGAGCGTGAGCATCTGGAGAAGATCGAGGACATCAAGGGCGTACAGAAGGAGATCGCATGGGGTTCCCAGATCCGTTCCTACGTCTTCATGCCCTACACACTGGCAAAGGACACCCGTACCGGTCACGAAATGACCAATATTAATGCAGTTATGGATGGCGAGATCGACGGATTCATCAACGCTTACCTGACCTGCGCCGCCACCAACACCTGGGTTACAAAATAATTCGCTTTTTTTCAAAAAAAGGCTTGAAATAATCCCATAATTGTGGTATTATTCTTAGTGATGTGTAAGATTCCGGCATACCGCTGGCCGTAAGAGCGGTTTCACAGGAGGTTACTATGATTCTGAAGTACATTCTTTTAGGTCTGCAGGTACTTGCAGCTGTTGTTCTGGTTGTCATCGTCACCCTTCAGTCCGGTAAGGACGGCGGCTTGGGCGCACTGGCCGGCAACTCTGACAGCTACATGGGCAAAAATAAGGGCAGCACTCTGGATGCAAAGCTGGCCGGCATTACCAAGTGGGTTGCCGCAGCATTCGTTCTGCTGACTCTCTTCGTCTCCCTGCTGCTTGTTTGAGTTCTGACTCAACATAAAACCTGATTTTGTACGAATATTACGCCTCTCCCGGCAGGGAGAGGCGTTTTATTTCTGTATTTTGATAATAATGGCTCAGAATGTCCGTAAATGACCGACCTTCCTCTGCCATTGCTACGGCACCGTATTGGCTCATACCCACTCGATGCCCATAGCCACATGTACTGATCGTAATAGCCGACTCCCTTACGGAAAATCGAATGTTGGTAGACCGCAGACCGAACAGCTTCCGCAATTGCGTCCCTTGGAAGGGTTCTCCACAGATCTCCACATAATCGATCCCATTCCCATTGGTATAGGAGATCTCTCCGAACCATTGGGGAGCCTCTCCAACGGGAGCAAGTTCGGGATGTACTGTCTGTAGCCGAGCCAAGAAGCTCTCTGCAGTAATTTCGATTTCCTCCCGGAATCGGGGAGCCTCCTCTTCACCGGGGCTGTCCACCGATTGTAGATAGGGAATATCGTTGCCCCAGACAGCCACCGCAGATTCTGTCCTGCCACCGGAACAGGAAAAATAGGTTGCTTCGATCAGTTCTTCTCCATGGATCAATACAAGACCGTCTGTTTCCTCTACAGCGCTGACAGCGCCGGGGTAAGAAATCTGGCTCCACGCCTGACAGCAACTACTGTCTGTGCATACATCCGCCCCCTCATGTTTCTTTTCCCCTGCCTGTCTAAGGGCAAAGGTTCTCGCCGCTACAGCTTGGGCTTTTTGCGCCTCTAAAGGAAACTCTTCTGCCATTTCTCCGGAGACCACACCCACTAAATACTCAAACAGTGTCATAGTCTCCACAGTATCCCCGTGGAGCACCTGTACACAGATCCCCTTATCAACGGGCCGTTCCTCCCGAATCTCTTCCTTCTCCTTAGATTCTACCCTGTAGGGAAACAGCAATATCCCACAGCACAGCAAACTCAAAAGTATAAAAAATCCCAATTGTTGTTTCATAGTTTCCTCCTTAGTGACCTTACTCATTTTCACTCGGACAGTATTCATAACTCTTTCTCCAATGTATTCTCCATGGAGAGAATATATGTAGAGAATTTTTTCTGTTCTTTTATCCGTCTCTCCCGGAGAGTGGTTGTTTATAGAATCAGTATGTCCCTTATTTTCCTTTTTTATGCATAAGTTTTCCATTTTTAGCAAGGTTTTCTTGTTGCTCCGGGGTAAATGATTGACTTTTTCGACCAATACATATATAATATTTCCATAATCCCCCAATAGCTATGAAAACTATCCCTCAAAACTTTTATCGGAGGCACACTATGAAAAAGATTGCTTTCACTCTCACTGCACTGCTCCTGGCTTTTTCCCTGACCGGTTGTTTCGGCATAGGAAAGGATACTTCACTCCCCACACTATCTTTTAACTCCCTTTTCTCTAAACTCCTCCCCGCAGAAACTGAGCCCGAAGAGGTCGTCACAGAAGTCGAGACTACCCAGCCCCCTACAGAGACACAGCCCATTACGCAGGCCACCGAGGCAGAAGAAACCACCCAACCTCCCACAGAGACCGAGTTGGAAACCCAGCCCGTGACCACCGAAAGAGCATATCAGGAAATCACCATTTCCGAGTCTGTCCAGTACCGCGCCAATATTTTCCTGAGCAACTTCTCCGAGCTCCACTTTAACGAAATCGGCTCCTGGGACAATGCTATGCAGAAATACACCTATCTCCCCTCCTCCTTCGTTACAGAGGATGCCGATCCTGTTGATATGCTTGAATTCTGCTGGCTGAATATCAAAGCCAACTCTTACTCCCAGGTAGAAACCCTATCCTATGATTCCTGTAGCTACTACGGAATCCATATAGATTCTATCAACTATACCTGCGAGCGTTTCTTCGACACTACCCTTTCTCCCTCTCAGATCCCCGGTAGCCCCATCAACGAATACGGTTATTATGATCTTCTCTGGATCGGCGACTATATCTGCAAGCCTGCCGCCGACGGAGCTTCCTATACCAACATGACCGTAGCCAACAAGATCTACGACATGCATAATGGTCTCTACCTGGTTGATTTTACCATTTACTCCGTAAACGACCTTGGTAGCGACGGAAGCGTTGCATCCATCGGCGGTGTCATCTCCGATAAGAGCGTTTACTACTTTACCTCTGCAGATGCTACGACTTGCTCCTTCCTGTCCTATCACCTCAACGGCACCGCTGTTGTCCGTCCCTATGTTACCCCCAATGGAACCGACTCCTACCAGTTGGTATCCTACGATCTCTTCCCCTGATACTGTCCCCGAGCCTAAATCTCTCAGGTTCATTATCCATAATCTATAAATAACAAAAGGCTGTCCCGATCTGCACCCCATACCATATAGGGTGCTCCATCGAGACAGCCTTTATTATGTAACTATTAGGTTTGAACCGATCAGCTCTCGGTGATCTCCAGAACCTCCATGGGACATACCTTGACACAGATGCCACAGGCAATGCACTTGGAAGCGGAAGCCATACCGGGCTCGCATACCATAACGCCGAAGGGACATGCTTCCTTGCACTTGCCACAGCCGATGCAGAGCTTTTTGTTGATCATGTAGACACCGGTCTTGGGATTCTGGGTAATGGCACCCTGTTCACAAGCCGCAACACACTTACCGCACTGGATGCAGGTCATAGGACGAACCTTGCCGGCACGCTCTACGATCTGTACGCAGGACTTATCCTCATGAAATTCCTTGTAGAAGGCCTGAGAACATGCACGAACGCATTCCAGACAAGCCATGCACTGGGAACCCTTTTTCACAGTTAACTTTTTCATAATAATACCCCTTTATGTATCATTTCAGTTTTTCCTATTCCATTATATCAGAAATTCCAAGAAAATCAATAGGTTCTGCAAAATCTTTCTGCCTCTTCCTTTTTTCGTCAATGTATGATATAATTTTTATATACCCTTGATTTATGTTGCAAAAATCACACGGTTTTTCCCCTTTTTTGCATATAATACAGACAGATAAAATCACAAGGAGGAACAAAAGATGGCTATCACTGTAATCACGCAAGGAAATTTCACTTCCGAAGTTCTGGAATCGAAAGAAACTGTCCTTTTGGACTTCTGGGCTCCTTGGTGTGGCCCCTGCCGTATGCTCATGCCCCTGATTGAAGAGATCGCAGCCGAGCGCACCGATATTAAGGTTGGAAAAATCAATGTAGATGACAATCCCGACCTTGCAAGCGAATTCGGTGTTATGAGCATCCCCACCCTCATTGTTATGAAGGACGGCAAGCCTGTCAATCAGGCCGTAGGCGGACGCTCCAAGGCCGCAATTCTTGCAATGCTGTAATATCCCCTTTGCTACAAGGGAAAGGATCATTTGTTGTGTGTCGATGGACACCGCAGCAAGTGGTCTTTTCCCATTCATTTTTATCTGAAAGGATCCCCTTCTATGTTTGATTTTACTACCATTATGGATCGCAGGGGCAAGGATGCCATTGCTGTAGATTGTGTAGGGGCGGATAACGGTTTCGCTCCCGGTGGCCCCCAAGAGGGCTTCGATGTGATCCCCATGTGGGTGGCTGATATGAATTTCCCCACTGCCCCCTCTATTATAGATGCTGTTTCTCAGCGGCTGAGCCACCCTGCCTACGGATATTTTGAGCCCCGTCAGGAATACTATGACAGTATCATCCGTTGGCAGAAAGGCCGTAACGGCGTTGAAGACCTGACTTCCGACGCCATTGGCTATGAAAACGGTGTCTTAGGAGGACTCATCAGTGCCATGAACGTCATGTGTTCCCGAGGAGACAATGTTCTTGTCCATTCCCCTACCTACATTGGCTTTACCCACTCTTTGGAGAACAACGGCTATCACATTGTCCACAGCCCCCTTGCAAAAGACAGTGACGGCGTTTGGCGCATGGATTTAGAGGACATGGAAGAAAAGATTCGCAAGCATGACATCCATACCGCTATTTTCTGTTCTCCCCACAACCGGTGTGGCAGAGTTTGGGAACCGGAGGAGATCCGTACTGCTATGGCGCTCTTCGAAAAATACCATATGCAAGTGATCTCTGACGAGATCTGGTCCGATCTGACCTTAGAGGGATACAAGCATACCCCCACCCAGAGTATTTCCCCCTATGCCAAGATGAACACCGTTGCCCTCTATGCTCCCTCCAAGACCTTCAACTTAGCCGGTCTCATTGGTAGTTATCATATCATCTATAACCCCATTCTCCGGAGCAGAGTGCGGAAGGAGAGCAGTCTCTCTCACTATAATTCCATGAATGTTCTGTCCATGTACGCTCTCATAGGTGCCTATACTTCTACCGGAGAAGCCTGGTTGGAAGAACTGCGGAAGGTTCTGACAGATAATGTAGACTATGCCTGTAAGTTTATTCACGAGCACTTCCCCGGCGTGGAATGCTTCCGCCCACAAGGTACGTACATGCTGTTCTTAGATTGCACCCGTTGGTGCAAAGACCACGGCGTAGACATCGACGAGCTGGAAAAAAGAGCATGGTCTGTTGGCGTCGCTGTGCAGGACGGACGGATGTTCCACGGTCCCTGCCATCTGCGGATGAATTTAGCCCTTCCCAAAGCACGGGTAGAAGAAGCCTTCCGACGTCTCAGTGACCATGTGTTTTGTTAATCCTATCCCTTAAAGGAGTCTCTCCATGGAATATTTCATTACTTTTCTGGAAGGGATCATTACCTTCCTGTCCCCCTGTTTACTTCCCATGCTCCCGGTTTACATTTCCTACTTTGCAGGAGGGAAAGAACGGAGCAGTGGCAAGACCCTGTTATCCGCCTTCGGCTTTGTCATTGGATTCACCCTGATGTTTGTTGCCATGGGCGCACTGGCAGGCACCGTTGGCAGCTTCCTGAGACAGCACCAAACCGCAGTCAATATTGTCTCCGGCCTCGTGGTGATCTTCTTCGGTCTTAATTTCCTGGGTGTATTCCATCTAAACCTCTTCCGTGGCGGAAAACAGGTACAAAAGCGAGATATGGGCTTCTTTTCCGCCCTCTTATTCGGTATAGTGTTCTCCGTAGGTTGGACTCCCTGTGTAGGCGCCTTCCTGGGCTCCGCCCTGATGCAAGCCTCTCAGCAGGGCAGTACCTTAACGGGAATGGTCATGCTGCTGTGCTACTCTATAGGCCTCGGCCTTCCCTTCCTCCTCAGTGCCGTCCTGATCGATCGGCTGAAATCCGCTTTTAACTGGGTCAAGGGACACTACCATATCATCAATATCATCAGCGGAAGTCTCCTGATCCTGGTGGGTATTCTTATGGCAACGGGACTCTTGGGAAGACTCCTGAATTTCTTAAGCTAAGAGAGGCTGTATTATGAAAAACAAAGCCCTTATGATTTGTCTATTCGCCCTTGTAGGACTCCTGATCGTAGCCGCCTTGCTGTATAACAGCCTTAGCGGAGGCTACACACCGGAGCAGCTTTCCACACTGGGAACTACCGTTTCCACAGAGCCCTCGGAGAGTACGGCACCTCCAACCGAAACCCAAAGCACAGAGGAAACCTCTATCCCTCTTGCACCGGATTTTACCGTCTATGATGCAGAGGGCAACGCCTACCGCCTGTCCGACTTCCGAGGAAAGCCCGTGGTTCTGAACTTCTGGGCAAGTTGGTGCGGGCCCTGCAAACAGGAAATGCCGGATTTTGACACTACCTACGCAGAGCTGGGTGAGGAGATCCACTTCCTCATGGTAAATCTCACCGACGGCTCCCAAGAAACAGTGGAATCCGCTTCTTCCTTCATTGCAGGCACAGGCTATCGTTTCCCGGTCTACTACGACACAAGTAGTGAAGCCGCCATAGCCTATAGCGTTTATTCCATCCCCTCCACCTATTTTATCGACAAAGATGGCTACGCTATCGCCCAAGCCACCGGTGCCATCAACGCCGAAACCCTCCAACGCGGCATCGACATGATCTATATCCCGGTTCGCTGATGCTCCTATGCATCCTTCCTGCGGGATCCCCCTATTTGGAAAACGCAGTCGATTTTTTGACTGCGTTTTCTTTTTTCATAATTATGATATAATTTTTGTAACACTTTCGGAATTTCTCAATCTATTAAGTGAAAGGGCGGTGAAATTGTGACGGAATTTGAAAAGCTGTTCTGCGAGTATCGTGATTTTATTTTCAAATATCTTATGAAAATGACACGGGATCCTTCCCTTGCAGAGGAACTGACACAGGAAACCTTTTTTAGGGCCTATATAAACTATGCATCCCTCCGGGATCCGGAAAAGGCAGTTCCTTGGCTCTGCAAAATCGCCAAAAACACCTATTTGGCATGGTACAAAGATGCAAAGAAAATCGATTTCCCGGAATCCGCAGACACTCTCTGCAGTGGTAAAAGTGTTGAGGAAGCCTTTATGCAAAAAGAACTTTCCCAAAAGGCTCTAAAATGTTTACACCGGTTAGAAGAGCCCTACAAAGAAGTCTTCCTCCTTTCCGTTTTCGGAAATTTTTCCTTAAAGGATATCAGCTCTCTATTCGGCAAAAGCGAAAGCTGGGCACGGGTCACATTGCACCGCGCCAAACAAAAACTAATCGAAAGAATGAGGTAGATCTATGGATTGCAATATTATATTGGACTTACTCCCCCTGTACATCGACAGTTGCTGTAGCGCAGAAAGTGCACAAGCCGTAAAAGAACACACCAAAGGTTGCCAGAAGTGCCGTAACCTTTTGGCAGATTTGGGCGAGACCTCGGACTTATTTACCGAGGCAACAACTGCTACGGCCCCTTTCCGCAAGATTACAGATTGGAAAGCATCCCTTCTCCAATCCATCCTATTGTTGTTCTCCTTCGCACTGGTTACCATAGGTGTTGCTTTGGAAGCACGAACCCCCGTAGGGATTACAAACGGTCTATGGGCAAGGAATCTGATCATCCCCGCAACCGGCTTCCTGCTTTCCCTTGCCAACTGGTATTTTTTGCGAGTTTACAGAACAAAAAAAAGCTTTTCTTTCTGTTCTCTCCTGACTACTCTGGTCGTAACTTTGGCAGGATATGGGTGGTCTCTCCTCCACTACGGATGGAACTTTGCAGAGTTTATGGACAACAGCACCATCTTTTCCGTTTTATCCGTTCCCAAGGGTTTTCTACTCCTAAATGGTTTAGGGCTCATCTTGACGGTCGTATTTTGTCTGGGGTCTAAACATCTCTCCCACTGCTATGCTAACATGTTAGGGAAGGAATGAAAAGGATAAAATGGAATAATCTAACAATCGGGTACCCCTTTGCATGGCCTTATATGTGATTTCTGTTCGTCAGGCCAGAGTTTTTCCCAGTAAAGGCCACCATTTCGCGGAGAAATGGTGGCCTTCTGTTTGGCATAAACAGGGGTATAAAACTTATTGGGTGACCAAATACTCTTTTCTTGCTCCGTGGGCTCCGAAAATCTGCCATTGGCCTACACCCAGTCTTTGCATAATGGCTTGCCGTTCCTCGGCGCATAATGCAGGGTCTGTATCAACGGATGTCATGAGAATAGGTGCATATTGATTATATTTCGCCTGCTCCACTGTAAGACCTCGGGTGTTAATATAAATATCCCCGGTAATGGCAATGTGGTTTCCGTAATCAATCAGTACGATTTCTCCGGGCAGATGCCCGCCCTTGCCCTCATATACTTCAAAACACAAGTCTCCAAAACGGAAGAAGCCGATCTGGGTCAAGGGCTCTGTCAGTTCTTCAAAGAAGTGCCACTGCACACTGACCTTTTCGGGATCTACCGAGGTATACTCTGTAAGGATCTTACAGATATTGATATAGGGCCTATGCAGAGGATTTTCTTCTCGATATCCATTCTTTCCCAAAAACTCGTTTTCAAGGCACTGAGCCGTTCTCTTTCCCGTAATCACACGGTCAAACAGAGGCAAAAGGCCGCAGTGATCCAAATCTCCATGGGTCACAAGAACCCGTTTCTCCATAGAATCAAAGTTGGGGATCAGTTTTCGGAAGATTCCAAGCATTTCTTCTTTGTAGCATGCATATCCGCTTTCCACAAACAAATACTCGCCGTTACTGTTTATAATCAGGGTGTTACTACCACAGGGTGGCTCTATCACCGTGATCTCCGTTGCTTCGGATACCCGATGGGTGCTGATACGGGGCGTGAAGTTCTCCCCTTTTGACGCTCCAAGGAGCTCTGCAAATTTGCTGATACTGTCGAAGGTGCGGTAAGGAGAGAGCCCCTGCTCATCCAAGGTTTGCATAGCAAGATTGACATGTACCAAAAGCTCTTGTCGCACAGTTTCGGAAAAGTCCACTACCCGTGCAAGGCCATCGACGTAGGTATTATAAAAAATGCTGTTGTCGAAAACCTTTTCTGCACTGTTATAATCCAAAACCCGTACTTTGCACAGTTTTTCCGCTTCCCGCAAGAATTCCGAAAGTGTATCGAAATTCTCCACATACAGCCCCATTTTAAAATACTGATAGTCCGTCCCGTTTTCCTGGGAACTGATATAGGAGATATTAAAATTAAATTCGCTGATTAAAGTCAGTACACCCACGACACTGCCGGGTACATCTTGCAGGCAAAATTCGATCAGAACAACACTGTTCTTTGCTGTATTGCTCTGTAAATATCCGATTTTTCCAAGCTCTACATCTGCCTTTTGCAGTTGTTCTTCCGTCCCTTCCGCGTCGATGAACAGGGTGTGAGAGTCTACTGCTTTGTTATAGCTGACACGGGTAATATTGATCCCTAACTCAGAAAAGCATCTGCTTGCTCGCAAAAATGCACCGATATGGTTCGGCATTGATGTAACATAGGTTTTCTTCATATCTTTCTCCTCTCTTCTCGCTCTCCGGTGTTTAATATTCAGATAGTTTATGGAGCCAATCCGGGATTATTCCCCTTCTCTTCAGAGAAATCACTTCCATTGGTCCACTTATTGATCTCAGGCAGGAATATGTCGCCGTATTACTCCGCCGTGTAACAGCCTACACCCCTTACCCCCGAGAGTTCTCTCGGTGTCCGTGGCTTATCTGCCACATCCCGCAATGCCCCATTTGAGTAAATAATATAGGTCGGCACATTGGCCTTTCTTGCCAAGTGCACTCGCAGTTCTTTTAAAGTAGTATGAAAATCCGCATTCTTTGCTATTCACTTTCTTTATATCATATTTTTAGAAAAAACGCAACCGAAACCACGTTCCTCTTTTGGTCAGGCCTTGCTCCGGTCTCTTGTCCTCTCAGGAAACGGTGTCGAAATGATCATGCATACAAAAACCGCTCCCCGAAACGGAGAGCGGTTTGATTTAATTAGCTAACCATACGATGTGCGTACAGGAAGCGATTTGCATAGTAGCTTTCGGACAAGTTCGTAATCACAACGCCGGTGTCGGAATTCTGTGCGTGTACGAAATTGCCATCGCCAACGTAGATACCTACGTGAGTCACAGTACCGTCTGTGCCGAAGAAAATCACATCACCGGGCTGCATATCATCATAAGCAACCTCAAATCCATCAGCAAGCTGTGCACTTGCCGTACGGTTGATGTCAATTCCATTCTCTTTGTAGACATACTGGACAAAGCCGGAGCAGTCAAAGCCCTCGGGAGAAGTGCCGCCATAGACATATGCACATCCCACATAGCTCAGTGCACTGTTTGCAACCTGCTGACCACGAACTCCGATTTTGGAAATGCCGAAAATCGAGGAGATGATACCTGTGATAGTGGGCTTTTCCATGCCGTTGAGATCAATGTAGGGCTCATACTCACTAAAGTTGTATGCGGACAAGTATGCCGCAACAACCTCTGTGCTTGTAGTAGGAATGACCATCTTGAATCCGTCAATGGAAGTATCGAAGATCGCTACACCCATAAGGGTAGGCGGCGTAGTGCTTGTGAATTCCACCGTCTTCAGCTTGGTACATCCTGCAAAAGCCTCGCTGTCGATTACAGCCAGAGATCCGGGGAATACGATCCGGGATAGGTTCGTTGCATTTTTAAATGCATTGGCACCGATAGCTACGGTAGATGCGTAGGTTGCTTCCGTCATGTCAAATGTTGCAGGTCTTCCCACAGGATACTTGACCAACAGTCTGCCGTCTCCGGAGTAAAGCACGCCACCAACAGATGCAAAATACGGGCTATTCGCATCTACATAGATGTTCTCCAAGGAAGTGAACTCACTCAGTGCAAGATCCTCAAGCTGAGCAATGGAAGAGGACAGGGTCAAATCTCTCACCGTCGAAAAAACGGAAGAGAATGCGTTGTTGCCGATGGTATGGATGGGAACATCGCCGATATCAGGAGCATTAACGGTCGCAGGGATCACTACAGAAGAACTGCTGTCTCCGGGGATAAAATCAATGAGTGTATAGCGACCATTGTTGTCAGACAAGATGTAGGTATCCGTTCCACCTGTGGCAGAAATGTCAAAGGTCGCAACAGGTCTTCCGCTCCATTCATCTCCGTAGAAATTCTTAGACAAATAGGGAACATAAATCGTACTGTTAGGACAGTAGGAAGAATCATTAAGGTGCATTGTCTTCGGCATATTGCTACCATCACTATTGATCAATCGATTAATAATGATCCTCTCTACGCTGGTACACTCGAAAAATGTGGTATTTGCCACTTGTATAATGTCTTCAAAATACACAGCTTTTAGACCGGAGCATCCTCTGAACACAAAGGGTTCTGTTATCTTTTGCGCTCTTGGGATACTTGCTGTTTCTAAATCTTTACAACTTAAAAATGCACTTGATGCAAATTCCGTTGCCTTAGGTGCATTGAGCACGCGAAGCCCGCAGGCGGTGAACGCTCCATTGCCTATGGTCGTGACCTCATTCATAACAATGGATACAAGTCCACTGCGCCCATGGAACGCCTCGGTGCCAATCTTTTGCATGTTGCTTCCCAATGTGAGATTTGCATTTGTAAAGGTCTGGTTACGGAAGGCATTGGTATAAATCTCAACAATGGGCTCTTCATTGTACTCATTGGGCAAGGTAACATCTCCGGCAAAATCCAAATGAGTAGTTACCAGAGAATATCCATTCTCTCGCTTCAGTACAATATAATCGCCTACCAAGATGCCTTTTACGGTCTTTGTGCCTAACTTTTCTCCCTTGGGATAGATCTGGGTAGCTGTAATAACCACCTTATCTTTGTAAGTAGTTACCAAATCCTCCGGAACAAACAGCTTTACCTGGCCGGTTTTAATTCCATTAAGGGCACTGGTGCCTAATGTTACGTCAGAATCTCCGTGAGCCATGTACAGCTCCATAAGGGAGGTACAGCCGTTGAACAGATGAGAGCCATATACCTTTGTCACCTTGGGCATATCTACACTGACCAGGGATGTGCACTTATCAAAGACGTAATTGGTGCCACTTTCTGCAATAGTGGTAACCTCGGGCATAATTACATAGGTAATGGATGCACATTTCTCAAAAGCTCTTGTCTCAATGGACATTGTGCCACCGGTATTAACGCCGGTGATCTTGGTTCCGCTGAAAGCGTAAGCCCCGATTCTTTCCATGGAGTCCGGCAGATTGACATCTTGAACCAGGTTTGTGCAAGATGCAAAGGCAGATGCTTCGATTTCCTTAAGAGCTGTCGCCTGTTCAAACTCAACCTTGTGCAAGCCCTTGATCCCTTCAAAGGCACTGCTGCCGATAACCTCCAAGTTCTTTCCCAGTGTCACAGTTACATTGGTTAAATTTTGGTTCTTGAAGGCAGCGGAATAGATCTTTGTAATAGGCTTATCCTGATAGGTTTCGGGAATCGCAAGACTGTTTACATAGTCCAGATTGGAAGTAATCAGTGTATAGGTGTTGTTTCCGTTATCTCTTACAATATAGTTACCAATATTAAACCCTTCGATCAGTTGTTCTCCCAACTTTTCTCCCTCGGGGTAAATAGTGGAAGCTAACACACCGCCGGGAACTCTTGCTCGATACATTTCTACCAGTTCTGCAGGAACAAACATTTTGATTTTGGTCAAATCACAACCGGAAGTAAAGGTTTCGGTTGTTGAACCTAAGGAAACACCCTCGTCATCAGCAGCCATGTAAATTTCTCGCAAGGAGATACAGGCATCAAACATCAGGTTTCCGTTTGCCTTATACAGAGCAGGCATTTTTACGCTGACCAGAGAACTACACCCTGCAAAGAGGGAGTTCTTGCCACCTTCAACACCGACAACCTGTACTTTGGGAAGCTCTGCCCAAACAAGGCTCGTACATCCTGCGAAAGCATATTCATCAACGAATGTTGTCCCGCCGGTATTGACTGCAGTAATGGTTGTCTTTTGGAACGCATTCTTGCCGATGGACTCCATAGTTTCCGGCAGAATAATCTTCTGACTTAAGCTTGCACAATTCAAGAAAGCCTTGGCCCCGATGGTTTCCAGCGCCTCGCCAAACAAGACATCTGCCAATCTGGTTGCGCCTGCGAAGGCTTCATCACCAACGGATCTCACCTTATTCAGGTCAACCTTTTTGATGTTGGTATTATCCGCAAAATTACCCTCACCAACCTTGGCCACGCTATCGGCAAACTTTACTTCCTTGCCGGAATAATTATGTCTGTACGCATTATCGTATACACTTGTAATATTCAGTATAGTACCATCTATAGTGATATTGTTACCGATCGTACTTTCCTCGCCGGTAATGTAGTAGGTAATTTCCCACTCGTTAGCCGTAGTGTTTCTTACGAAATGGGTCTTGGTCTCATCCAAAACAGAAGTGGGATAGATTCTGGTAGCATAAGCGGAATATCTTGCCTTATAGGAACCGATATATGCTTCATCCACAAAAATAGCTTTCACATCTGTCAAGCCGGGGACTGCATTATCATTGGGAAGAGATGCTGCAAATCGGACATAGTTGCCATCTGCAAACCATTCACTACCAAAGGTCTTTACACCGGAGGGAATGGTAACGATGTTGTTGATCTTTGATCCCTTAAATGCCTCGTCGCCGATTTCCACAAGGTTTCTGGGGAGCAATAATGTCTCGTACTTAGAAACATTTCGGAAAGCCCCATCGCACAGTCTGTTGTATGCCTTGTCGCCCGATTTGTTTTCGTCGTACAAATTGGCTCTTTCCAGATCCAAGTGCTTAAGAGATTGCATGTCATTGCTGTTCATGAATGCGATATCTGCATTGGTAACAGACTTTACGCCAACACAAATAATTTCCAACTGCACCACTTCATTCATTTTACAGCCTGTAGTTGCAACATTTTCAAGGTAGTCCTCCAGAATTGACTGGATCGTGGTGACTTCTCCCTCAATATCCTGATAGTAAATCTTCAGACGGCTGTCATTGCCTTCCTGGATCTGCTCTACCAAGAAATCCTTTCTTTCGATTTCGATATCATCGTTATCAAAGTCACAGCCGGTCGATCCTTCCACTTCTACAGCACCGCCGGAATAGCTCTGGATAATTCTGGTATTACCACTGCATTTTCCGTTGCCATCTACTACGAATTTTACAGACCAAGACGGCAACTTGATGGGACTGCCAATGTCATTGTTATTCAGAATATAGATCTGAGGGCTGTTGGTCTGATCCAACAATGCCATCTGAGAAAGATCGATCTCTTCGATAACACCGTTGTTGATTATTTCGATGTTGTTTGCACCTACAACAGACATCAGACCGCTGACGGTTGTATCAAAGGCTACCGTAGCCCGTGTATTGGACTCCAACTGAACGTCTTTTCGTACACCGTCCAAATCAGAAATCTTAACCTCATTGAAGCTGACGCCTGCAGAACCTACAGAATTTGTCGCATCAATGATAATATTCTTTTCTACAGCGATGTCACCGCTGGAGGAGTTGGAACCGATCAAGCTAACATCCCCAATGGGAGCCTTGATCTGGAAATTGCCGCCAACACCTTCCTTGCTACACCCAACAACGATTCTGCCCAAACCACCGGCATCGATTCTTAAGCTGTTGGACAAAACATAATCGTACATTAAATTGCCGTTTACTGTCAGGGTATAGTTGTTCATTTCCAGATTTACAGGCTTGTTAAATACCAAGTCACCGTAATAGATGATATCGGAGCTTAACTTGATGATATCTCCGGGATACGCCTCTACTCTTGCGCGGTCGATATCCTCTTGGGAAGAGCAGTAATATGTATATCCTCTCTCCGCATTATCGTCAAAGCTGCCATCGATCTGGGTTGCAAAAATGTTAAAGTAAATATTGATCTCATTTCCCGTATATTCAATATTTTTATGAACGAGAGTAAAATCTATACGGTAAACATTATAGCCATTTTTATCCTCGATGGTGCCGTTAATGGCATTTCTGTCAATGGTAACGACCTCATCATCAATGGATTCAGGTTTAGGGCTGTTCTCTATACCCAAATCATTTGCTCCGTCGAAGTCAACACTGTCCGTAACCTTGGAGATATTGTACTTATATCCGCCCAAATAAGCGGTACTGCTTTCATTTCTTCCTGCAATATCAAAGGCAATACGGTACTGGATCCCAAGAGAGCCTGTACTCTCAACAGCGATGTAAGCTGTAGCAACACTTCCTATCTGCGCGTTTTCAATGGGAATCAGCAAAGTATTGATATATTTGCTCTCATTCTCCGGATCGGAAGAAACAGGACCGATCTTATAATTGCCATTTCCGTCATAAACATAGGCATTAAAATTAATATCGCCGGTAGAGAACTTCATACCGTACAAGCCTACGCTGTTTATATACCACGCAACCGTTAAAGAAACAATGAGAAGCAGTGCAAAGGCAGATATCAGGACAATTCTCAGCATTCCATTCTGCTTCAACTTATTTACTTTTCCTTTCACTGCATTTAATATATTACTCACTTAAGTGCTCCTCCTTCTCTTCTTTAAAGGCCTTCACTATAATAGAAACCTCATTTACGATCAAAAAACACAGAGGTGTAACGATCAGAAAGATAAATCCGAATTTGCTGTTAATTACAGAAAATAGCATTCCTGCATAAGGGATCTTAGTAACATATCTGGACAAAACCTGATCCGGAGATATAGGGGGATCAGCAACATCGTTTGCAACACCCTGGGTTGTGATTTCATCACCGTTGATCTCCACGATCTTATGGGTAATAATTTTATCCTTCAAGGATCCTGATTGACCAATATAGGTAATAACGTCGCCAACTTCCAGATCCTCAGGATCTGTGGCTTTGCCGAGAATCATTTCTCCTGCCATGATCTCCGGCTCCATGCTTTGTGTCAGAACATAATAAAAGGAATATCCAAATATACTGGGGGACTCACCTAAAAATCGCAGTGTCAGAACAAAGAGAGACATGCCGATGATAAGGCCGAACAAACAATATGAGCCTATTTTTAGAACTTTGGAAATCACTTTTATCATAGGTTCTCCCGAATCAAACGGTTAAGAAGTTGATCTTACCAATAGAAAATGTCTGATCTTCCAGATTGCCGGATCCGGAAGCAGTAAACATAACATAGAAATAAATGGACACAGTCTTTTCGTTTGGTGGGATCTCCACCAAATCTACAAGATTAAAGTAACCCCCTTCATCAATGCCTTCTGAGAGCAGTTGGTTCTGAACCAGAGGCGCGGGGTAATTGGTGTCAAACCCCTCGAATCCGTTGGTACCAATAATAATGCATTCTTGGAGTTCTTCGTTTTCACATATGATCTCCGATAAAATCATCCGCAATCTGACAGCGGTCGTGCTTTTATTGGTAATGTCTACTCTAAAGCGTTGCCTTTGACCGGGAGCAAAGTCCTCGAAGTTCTCCAGGTCTTTCGCCGGCTCCCCTTCTTTGTAGATCTGAGTCATATCTTCAAACTTGTCTTTGCCGACATCCGCTGAGAGAGTAATCAGCAGTTCACTGTCAGCTATCGCCGCATTTTGGAGCCCGAACTCCATAACACGACCCTCAAAATACTTCTCATCATTAAACCATGCAAAGGTAATAAGGACGCACAGAAGTAACGAGAATATGGAGATTATAAGATTTTTTCTTTTTTTCATATTACCTATATGCAGTCCTTTCTATAGATTTCAGAGTGCGTTACTCACTCTGCGCTTTTACAAACGCAGAGTCAAATTTCAAGAACATGTTAAAACTCTCGCCGGCAATTTCTTTTTCGCAATTGTAGTCCTGTCCTTCCAACCATATGCGCATATAAACCCACTTGGTTTCACCGGGTTCCAGTTTAAACAAAGCACGGCTTTCGTCTCTGGTGAAGCTGTAATTAGCTTCAGAATAAGGGTCGGAGGAATCATACAACTGTCTGCCACAGTTATAATACTGCAGACCGTATACATACTGCCGCCCCAAAGCTCCGGAGCCCTCTTCGTCGGTTTTTCCATCTGCATCGGGTTTGACAGCCATATAGGTCTCAGGAGCCATGCCGGTATTATCATCACCCAAATCCGCAAGAATAACAGTTTCCGTTACAGTTTGTGTGCCGATTTTCTTCTCATAGGTCAGAGAAATTCTAATAGCTTTATTCAATTCCCACATTCTGTTTACTGTATTGTCCTGGATCATCGTATCGGGATGAATAAAGACATATTTGGGCTCTTCCAGAGAGTCATCAAGCATCAAACAGAACTTAGTATCGATGTAGTCCTTCTTGTAAGTAGTGCCTTCTTCGATCTTCCAGAATTTAGAAGGAGGCTCAACTCCGTCGACCTTGGGATAAAACTCCTTACGGAAGAAGGTAATGCCATCCTGACTGGATACTTGTCTGAAAGTGAAGGAACTGTCCACTTCCAATCCCACGACGTCATTCAGGTTGACCTTCGACTGAATATCCGGATCGTCACCCTGCAACTTAATAAGCAGGGCACCGGAACTGGCAATGTCAATATTGTCACCTTTAATACTGGGGGTCCAGTTACGAGAGACCCAAGTATAGGTAAATGTAATCAGCATCACACATAGCCATAGGGCTAGAAATATTGATAAACCTCTTCTAAATTTTGGCATGCTCTCGCCTCTTTCTGTTCCTCAATCAATTAATGGTAATCTTCTTACAAGTCGTTTCGTAGTATTCAGGCTGGGCGGGATCATAAGGGAACTTTACATATACCGGGGTTCCGCTTTCCTGAACGGTCAGGTCGGGAGCTCCGCTCTGTCCCAATTTCCACCAATTTCGTCCATTGATGGAGTATACCATCTCAGAAGTAATCTGATTTACGGATTCCACTGCATCAATGATTGCCTGTTTCTCGGTATTTTCCTCTTTTTGAATACCCACAAACTTCAGCTTGATATTCACGTTGCCACCGGCAAGAGCCTGATGGGCTTCACGGTCAGTGCCTTCAAACCAAATACGAATCTTGACAGTAGCTGTATCGGATTCGCCCTCTGATTTGGGATTCAAGGACACCAACACAGGAGAATTTCCCTGTTGCTCCTTGTCAGCACCTGTGGAATCAACCACAAAGGTGTTGTTTGCATACATATCAGCGGGGACGGTTTGCTGTGCATAAGGGTTCTCTTCGTCACCGGTTTCTACATAGTAGGAATAATCCGCTTCAGCGGCGCCCTTTGCGTTAAAGGAAAAAGAGGTTCCTTTATCGTTTTGAGATAGCTGATAGCCGGAGTTTGGTGCCCACAGCATTTTAAGTCCGGAATCATCCACAATAGCTACTCGCATAGCACCCGCAATATAGTCTCTGCTGAAGTTTCCGTAGATATTGGGATTCTTTTCGTTATCAAAAACCGCGTTTACAGGCTCAATAAAAGATTCTTCGCTCAGATACACATTCATCTTAGAGACTGCACGGAAGGCAACCTCTAACTCAACATAGTCGTATTCTTTGGCATTTTCCAAAGAAGACACTGCCACGTTAAAACCAACCGGCTGTTGATTTTCGTCGATCTCTGTGGGTCTAAATAATTTGGTACCGTCACCGGTAATATCTACAACAGTAAATTCTCCCGCACTGTAATCAATGGAGCTGGACCATCTGGTGGGAGCGCCGTTTTCTACCAGGGAAATTTCCAAACTATCGCCGGCTTCGCAGAAAACACTATTGCCGTATCCTACAGTTACTTCTTCGTTAATGTAAAACCATGCTAAAGTACCACCCACAAGGGAAATCAGCAGAATCATACAAATGCTGCCGAATATTATGCTTCTTTTCTTCATGTTGCATCTCCCCTCGGTTTCTCAAATTCCAGTTTTACAATAAATTTCTCACCACTTAAAAGACTGACACACTCTCTGTCATGCCCCTCGATCCAAACTCTGACCTTTATTTTTTTGTAATACAGGCCATCGTCGTGCTTTTCATCTACAGTAAGCACAGCAGGTGCATCCTCAGGTAAATATTCACCATTACTCCAGAGATACCGGTTGGTCTCGTCGTAGCCACAACCGTTTTCGTCAGTATTCGCGGTAGATATCATGGTCACATTGGATGTAGATCCTCTCAATGTGGCAGTATTTTCAAAATTAGTTGATTTTTGATAGTAGTAGTAAGGTTCAACGCTGCCCTCTTCTATAAAAGATTCGGTATCAGCGGAATACTCCACCCTAGAATTAGGAGCCCAGACATAACTCAGCGTTTCATTTCCCTTTTGATCTACCTCAAAGAAGGCCACTCTGACAGCTCCGTTAATCTTATGTCCGTCTTTTGCTTCCCAGACTTTTGCATAGCTCTCAGGGGACAGATAGATATCTTGGACAACATCAGATCGGAAATCGAGGGTATGCTCAAAATAACTATCAACATCTGCAATTGTGAATGACACAAGATCTCTCCTATATCCACCGTTTACTCCGGTCTTCACATCATCATAGACGGGGGAATATAAGGTCGTTCCGTTTCCGGAAACCTCTTTGAATCTCTTTACGAGGGTAATGGGAACGCTCAGATCTTCTGTCCAGAAGCCGCTCTCTCCATCAGAAACCTGAATGTAGGTAGCTCTGCCTATGTGGACCACAAGATCCTCCATAGTTCCTCTCGGACCTGTAAAGAACCAAGCGAAGGTAGCAATTATGACAATAACAATCAAGGATGCGATCAATATAAGATTTTTCCAAAGGGAAACCTTTTTCACAATTGCTACCTCCAATCTTAGTTATTCTTACTCTTTTGTCTCAGAGCTTCTATCTTGGCCTTTTCTCTGGCCTTGATTTTGGCCTCTTTTTCCTTTAAAAGAGCCGCTTCCTTCGCCTTTTTCTCTTTGAGCTTTTCCCGCTCTTTGGCTTTACGGAGCTGTTCTTTTTCAAGGGCCGCCTGTTTTTCTTTCTGAAGTCTCAGCTTCTCGCGCTCTTTGCGTTTCTGCTCGGCTTCTTTCTGCTTTGCTAATTCTTTTGCCTTCTTTTCCTTGAGCATTTGTTGCTCTTTTTCTTTGCGAAGGCGTTCCTTTTCTTCCAGAGCTTCTTTTTCTTTCCGGAGTCTCAACTTCTCGCGCTCTTTGCGCTTCTGCTCAGCTTCCTTCTGTTGGGCCAGCTCCTTGGCCTTCTTTTCCTTGAGCATCTGCTGCTCTTTTTCTTTGCGCAAGCGTTCTTTTTCTTCTAAGAGCTGCCTTTCTTTCTGCTGTCTCAGCTTTTCACGTTCTTTACGCTTCTGCTCAGCTTCCTTCTGCTGAGCCAATTCCTTGGCCTTCTTTTCTTTCAGCTTCTGCTGCTCTTTAGCCTTACGCTGACGGTCCTTTTCTTCCTGGACCTGTTTCTGCTTCTGCAATCTCAGCTTTTCACGCTCTTTCTGCTTCTTTTCCTGTTCCTTTTGTTTCTCAAGAGCCTTCAAGCGTTCTTGCTTTTCCTTCTCTTTTCTGCGTTTTTCTTCCTCAAGACGCAGTTTTTCTTCCTCCATCAGGCGCTGTCTTTCCAAACGAGCCTCTTCTCTTGCCTGCTGTCTTGCCAGCTTTTCGGCTTCGAGACGCTGTTTGTTTTCTTCCCTGATGCGCTGGAGTTCTTGCTTTCTTGCCAATTTCTCGGCTTCCAGCTTCTGCTTGGCTTCTTCTCTAAGCCGCTGCTGTTCCTGCTTCTGAAGGAGCTTTGCTTGCTTCTCTTCTTCCAACTTTCTCTTTTGCTCGTCTCTGATCCGCTGTCTCTCGGCTCTTTCTCGTTCCAGTTCTGCAAGACGGGCGGCTTCGATGTCATCCCTTCTCTTCTTCTCGGTCTTAAGGGCAAGATCGATAACAGAGAGAATTTCTTTCTCTTGCTTCATTCTCTTCTTGCTGGTCTTAGCAACCTGTTCATTGAAGATTTTCCGAACCACATCGATATCGAAGGTCAGATCATCCAAAACATCGAAGAAGGTTCTCTCGATAATCTTGGGGGTAATGATCTTTCTCTTTTTCTGGGGTTCATATTCTCCTTCACTTCCGATGTGGTGCTTCAAAAGAGAATAATTCAGAACCATGGTAGAATACAGATCCGCCAAGTATTCCTCACAGGGAATCTCATTGGTCTCTGTAATTTCTACATTAAATCCGGACTCACGATATGTCTCGATGAAGTCCCAAAGAGCCTTGGCCTTTTTGAAATCCGGATTCTTCTGCAAGACGTTGGTTCGCATAATGGGGGGACGAACCAAAGATGTGCCGGACAGTGCCTTGATCAGCGGAGAGTTCTGGAAATCGTAAAGGATCTTCTTGATTCTCTCGATTCTCTGGAATTTGCTCAGCTTCTCAGGGTCAACATCCAAGAGATTCCCGTCCATTTTAAAACCCGGGGAATCAATGGTCATCTCAAAGGTGCATTTTACATTTTCCTTACCAATAGCAAAATTATCCTTAAAGAGAATCGATGTCACATTGTCCCCTTGTACGCTTTCATCGATGGCTTTCAGTCTCTTACTGATAAAATACTGTAAATTGATCAGCAAAGTGTAGATGAATCGATTTTCGTAAGTCTCAAAACTCTCCTCCTTGAAAATATTCAGGATTCGGTTGGGAGTAACGGTGTCTTCCTCTACCTTTGCGATCATATTGGTGTGCTGTGCCAGATGGCGAATGGATTCGGGAGAGATCTTTCTTGCTAATTCGATGTTAACGATCTCTTCCTCCTGAACGATGAACCGGCGAGGATTTCGGATAATATTATCCAGAGGAATAATTGCTTCCTCAATCGCCTCGATCCACGCCAGATCGATCTGCTTATCCACAAAGCGGTGCATAAAAGACACCTCGGAGTTTCCGCTCCGCGCCTTGTTCATAAACTCAGTGTAGAAATCCTCACCCTGCACAAGAGAGATAAAGTCCTGAGTATATATAGCATAAAGTAATTCAAAATCTAAGGTCATTTTATCTCTCTCCTATGCTTTCATTAGAAATATCGCTGTATTAGAACAGCTTCTGCAGTCTGGACAGGTATGCTTTGGATTCGCCCATATTCTCCTTACCGAACAGCTCGCTGAGGTAGGAGACCAGGCCTTCGATCTCATCACGGATGAATGCCAGGTTCAAGCTCTCGAATTTTCTCAAGATCTTGTTGGCGAGAACATAGTCGATGCCGTCGATCTCGGTGCCACCGCAAGCAACATATACGGGAACGAAATCACGTAGCTGCTTAACAATACGGTTACCGAAAGCCAGTCTGAAGTGCTCGATAACATAGTCATCCAGAACTTCGATCTTCTTCAGGTTTTCATCGGATACCTTGTACTTAGCCTTTGCTTCGTCAAACATCTTTTCCAGGTGCTTATAGCTCAGGTTCAGGTTCTCGGTGTAGGGAGCCTCAAAGTAAACACCCTTGGTGTCAATGTTAATGGGAAGTGCACGGTCATAAACCTTATCGGAAATTGCGAAGGTAGAGTCGTCGTTGTTAGCGGTACCGACATACCACATATTTTCCGGCAGGCGGAAACGGCCATTCTCAATGTGCTTGGGGTCGTTGGGCCAGCCGCTGGGAACCAGATCGATAA